>JAFEIL010000022.1 GCA_017495105.1 Emticicia sp.
TAGACTATAAGTCTATTTAAATACCAATCAATTTATATTATTAATTAATCTAAGTTCAAAAAATGAAAAAATCAAAACGAATTCAAATTTTAGTTGGCGTAAGCGTTTTATCATTCCTTTTACTAATATCGACCCTTGGATATGGGCAAGCATCCGCAGCAGTTGACAGGGCCATCACAACGACCAATGGCGTTTTAAGACAAATAGTAGATGGAGCATTAAAAATGCTCATGTTAGTTGGTGCTATCTTGGCAGTTATCGGTGCGTTAACCACTTTTAGAGAGATTCAAGCTCAAAAAAACGGACAAAGCAGTGGACATGAAGGAATTTCAAACTGGTTAATTGGGGGCGTATTCCTTATCCTTGTTCCCTACATTATATCACAATTCTTTTTAAGTGGTGTCCAGTTGTAATGATGACAGCACGCTCAAAAACCAAGGTAATTATCACAAAATACGTGCTAATTATAGGACATATCTTATATCTATTCTACGTGTTTTGTAATTACTACCCGACAATAGAACAAAGGTGGGAGCAAGTGTATCATTTCTTATTTAACATATTTTATCCAGTCAAATACCTATAAATCTATGACATATAGAATATTAAAAGGGGTTGGCGTAGAGCCACAATACAAAGGATTTCGAATAAAATACCTATTGATAAGTGCAGGAATATTTTTATGTGGGCTGCTTGGGGTGATTATCTCCTTCAATTTTACTACTTCAATCATTGTCTTGATAGTGATAGGCACTATAACTTTTTCTTTAATAGGGTTGATGGCTTATTTATCTCTAACATGGGGTAAATGGGGACACATTTACTTTTTTATTAAAAAACTTCGTCCAGTTACGTATATCAGTGGCATGAAAAGGCCATATTTAAAAAGCACTAAAAAATGAAAATAGAAGACGTATTTCCGATACTGGATGTTAGCGAAGATGGTAGTGTTTTAACTCGAAACGGTGATTTAACACTTGGCTATGAATTGTTTTTACCAACGATTTATACGATTTCTACTCCAGAATATGATGGATTTTTAGATACTTTCAAGAGGGGATTTAACAACTTAGAAATCGGCACAATGGTACACAAACAGGACTGGGTGTATCCCGAACCTGTTGAAGTAAACATATCTGCTTCATCCTCTTATTTAGATGACAGACAAGTCAAAATGTATGTTGAACGTCCTGCTTTCGTAACAAGACACTTTATATATTTCACAAAATGTTCGGGAAGTATTTTTGGAAAAACGTCTTTTATTTCTTCATTTTTGGGTGGTCGATTAATCAATACAAAGTTTGAATTTAGTGAAGAAGCCATTGAAAGGTTCACACAAAAAGTAGAGCAATGTATCTCTGTAATCACACATGGAAATAATAATAATAGCATAAGTTTTAGAAAACTAGGTTTTGGGGAACTTGCTCCTTCTGTGACAAAAACATTTTCACAACCTGAGCGAGCGTATTATCTATCACCAAAAGGCGATGCCGCATTAGGCTCTTTAACGGTTGAAAATGATGTAATTAGAATAGGTTCTCGTTATGCTAAAATTTTCAATTTTAGTAGCCTTGAACAATTTGAAGAAAACATATCCAACACAACCTATCATAAAAAACTATCATCTGCTAATTCCAAGTTTTCGGTTGGTTATACCAATAGTTTAGGTTTGGGTTTAAGTGTACCACACATCTATAATCAGTTTTATTATAAAGCTGATGTTAATCGGGTTCGGCTAGAAATAGAACGAGACATTAGGTTCAAAGAATCATTTTTGGCATTTTCTCGGGAAAATGAATATTCAGTTGAAGACAGTCATTTGTTTTTATCTGACATTATCAAAGATGATTTTCATCCTTATTTTTTCTCGGCAAACATCATTTATTGGGAAGAAACATTAGAAGAATTAAAAAAAGCAACGAATCTTGTTAATAGCAAGATTTCAGAAATGGATGTGCGACCTTATGAAGTTACCAATGCCCATGAATTAAAAGTTGTTTACTTCAACTCTATTCCCTGTAATGCCGGGGATATTGGCAAAGACCAGATGGCCTTGATGGTAGATGAAGTCGCCTTATGTTTTTTGAACCTTGAATCATCCTCCGACAAAGTTAAATCAGCCTATGGAATGCAGCTCATTGACCGTACTAGAAATTTGGCAATAGTTGATATTTTCAACCAAGGCATGAAAACGCCTTTGATAGACAATTACAATTTCTTCCTAATCGGGCCATCGGGTTCGGGCAAATCTTTCTTTATCAATTTATTGATAAGAAATTACGTAGAAAAGGGCGACCACATGATTATTGTGGACGTAGGACACTCTTATGAAATTCTTTGCCATTACTTGAACGGCAGATACTTGACTTATACAGAAGAAAATCCAATTTCTTTTAATCCTTTTCATATTCCTACCAACAGCAGCCCATCAACGGAAAAGCTAACGTTTTTGCAGAGTTTGTTAATTTTATGCTGGAAAGGACAAGAACACAGTTTAGAAACGACTGAAACAGAGTTAAACGTTGTTTTAGGTGCATTATACAATTATTATAATTACCTAAATTTTGAACTTGAGTATCACAACAAAATTATCCCTGCCAGTTTTAACAGCTTTTACAATTATGTAAACACAGAATACCGTGAAGACTGTAAGCTAAGAGGTATTACAAAAGCAATGTTTGACATTGATAAATTCATCATCACACTTACCATCTATACCGAAGGCTATTTGTATGGGGAATTAATGAACAGTCCTAATACGGAATTAGCCAACGAACGATTTGTAGTTTTTGAATTAGATTCCATCGCCAAAAACCCACAATTATACAACATTGTCTCATTGGTAATTATGGATTTGTTTTCTTATAAAATGTTTAATCAACCCACCATGAGAAAACACTTAATAATAGAAGAAGCGTGGAAACAAATCTCTTCACCGTTGTTTGCTGGGTACATCAAATATTTATTTAAAACAGCCCGTAAATTTCAAGCTACCATCGGGGTTGTTACCCAAGAATTAGATGATTTAATTGGCAATGACATTGTGAAAGATTCAATTATATCGCAATCAGACATTAAAATGATGCTTGACCAATCCAAGTACGAACAAAGATTTGATGATGTTATTAGTTTATTAGGCTTGTCAGATAAAGACAAAATGCTCATTCAAAGCATCAATAAAGATATTCCAGAGGGAGAGTATTACAAAGAAATCTGCATATCATGGACAAACAAATACATCAACGTTTATGGAACAAAAGTAACGAGCATTGAATACTGGATGTTCACAACCAAAAAAACAGAAAAGAACTTAGTAAAATTCATGATTTGGAAGTTCAAACAAAGAGGGGGTTCAGTAAACGATGCTTTGACGGTGCTTGGAAACCTATTAGACGAATATGGAACACCAGACAATGTAATGAAGCTATTAAATAACAAATTTGATTACGTGAAGAAAATAGCACAGAATCCTGAGATAACAAAAACATTAAATTTTAAAAGATAATTTAAAAGGAGCATTTTAGATAAAATCATTATGAAGGCATTAAGAAGTATAGAAACTAGTTTTAGGGCCATGCGATTGGTATCAATTGTGGCAATAATTGGCATGGCAATATCTGTCATTGGTGGATTTATGTTTTATAACATCGCTATCAATCAGTCCTCTAATCAAATATATATTTTGAGTGATAATGGCTCGATTGCCTTGGCTCGTAAATCCTCTGTTTCATCGGAAAGGGAAATAGAAACCAAGGACCACATACTTGCCTTTCATGAACGATTGTACAACTTAGACAATAACGAAGAACAAATCTCTTATACCCTTAACAAAGCTTCATATTTAGGAGACACCAAACAAATTTTGGCATCATATAAGGAAATCAATTATTATAATAACTTGATCCAAAGAAACTTCATTCAAAGAGTTTACAAGGATTCCATTAAACTCTCTGACAACTTTTCGCAAGGCATCTTCTATGGGCATTTGATTATCAACGGCTCAAATACACGAGGAACGAAGGCCCTGCACACACAATTTAATGTAACGAAAGGATTAGACCGAGTAGAAAGCAATCCACACGGCTTATTTATAACAAACATTCGGGTTATTAGAGAAGACTTGATAACTACAATAAATCATTAAGAAGCATTTCTATTTTAAACCTATCCAAACGTCATGAAAAAATCAAAGTTAGGTGTCCGAACGATATTATTATATTTTTTAATACCCATAATTATTTTTTTGACTGCTTTTTATCCTTCAGACAAATCAACCGAATTGGCAAACAATGCCTTATTGAATGCTGAAAAAAGCAAAAGTTTACCTGAAAACACAGAAGATGGTAAACTCGAAACTAAGAAAATAAATGATGAAAACGATGCCAATTATAACCAGGAGAAAGATACTGGCATTGATTTATTTGCACCACCAAAAGAAGTGCTGCCCAAATCGGCAAAAGATTCGATTCTACCAAAACCATCCTACTTGACGGCACAGTCAGGGGGTATGGAGAGAAAAAAAGAAAAAGTTTATTATGAACCTGCTGAACGTCCAAACGGCTATTATGAAAACAATCGCATGCGTGTTGAAAAACAAGAAAGGGTAGACGAAGCAACAAAAATGGCAGAAATAAAGAGATTGGTTGAAGGCATCAAAAATGCAAACTCGCCCGCAGAACCAGCCAAAACAGACAAAAATGATGCAGTAGCCTTACCCGAAATAATAGATCCATCACAAGCAGGTAGGGGGGGAGCAGACCGTTTTTTTTCTACCAATAATCGTTTCCTATCCACCAAATCGGTTATGGTGGATTTAAACACTAAAAATGTAGTCGCATTAGCTGAAATAATGGAAACCAAAAGAGTACGAGAAAATACATCCATTAGAATAAAAGTATTAGAAACTGTATAATGTAGCGAAAGTGAGCCACTAAATGTAGGCAAAGAGAGCCATGTG
>JAFEIL010000558.1 GCA_017495105.1 Emticicia sp.
GTTGTACTATTTAATTAATTGCTAATAAAGTAAATAGCATATTTCTATTCACCAAAATTATCCTCAAAATTAAGCCAAAATGTTTGAAAAATCTTTAGTTTTTTGAAATGTTTGGCCGAAAATCGAAAAACCTATTATAATACAATTATTACTTTTTTAGATGCAATATTGATATAAACTTAACAAAATCATAATTTACAACAACCATTTCAGCAATAGGAAGATGGTAATTTTGATTTTATAAATAGATTAAACCTCATTATGAAAAGCTTGATCCTCAGAATTTTACTTTTGGTGATTCCGAATCTAGTATTTGCTCAGTCAAAGACTATTTTTCCGAAAACCAATCATCCATTTATCATCATCGCTCATCGTGGTTTTCATGTTGATACTCCCGAAAATACCATTGAATCGCTCCGAAAAGCTATCGAATTGGGCGTAGATTATGTAGAAGTTGACATCCGAACTACTCTCGAAGGCGAACTAGTTGTAATGCACGATGCCAATCTTGAGCGTACCACTGATGGAAAAGGAAAGGTTTCAGCAATATCAACGATTGATTTCAAAAATCTAAAAATAAAGGGAACAGCTATTTCTCCACCTACATTTTCTTCATTTTTGATGGAAGCCAAAAATAAAGTAAATCTATACTTGGATATTAAGGAAGCCGACCCAGAGAAAATTATAAGTTTGCTTGATAAATATCAGATGCGTGAGAGAGTCGTTATCTATTGCTCTCCGCAACAGATTTTTCAATGGAAAAAACTCGCTCCAAACATTCCTGTAATTATTAGTCCGTCTTCAAATATTAAGACTCCTTCCGAGTTTGAGGCCTTTGTTTTAAGCATCCAAGCATCGGTTTTGGATGGTTCTATCAAAACCTATTCAACAGAAATTATACAAAAGCTTACCGAAATTAATATTCCTGTTTGGCTTGATACCTTAGGAAAAGACGATAACGCTCAAACATGGGAATCCGCTATTGGGCTTAATATCAAGGCCATACAGACCGATAAGCCGAAAGAGTTGATGGAATACCTATCAAAAAGAACCCTTAGGTAGAAATACCCAATCCTAGCAAAAATAACTATCTTATAACATTGACTTTACAATTAATTAACATTAGGTTCAGACCTTTGTACCAAATTATTAAAATACCATTTGCTAGAAAAACACCCACCAAATTTTTATATTTAAAAACACCAAAATCAATTATGAACTCCAAATTTAGAATTTCATTTCTACTCTTTTTTCTTTTCTCAATTATTTCTTTTGCCCAAACGGGGGTTGTTCGTGGAACAATCAAAGATGCCTCAACTAATGAAGACATTATCGGTGCAACCATAAAAATTGATGGCACTACAATAGGAACAGCTACTGACGTTAATGGTTTCTTTTCAATTTCTAAAGTTCCAGTCGGCAAGAAAAAAGTAGTTATCTCTTATGTTTCCTACAAAACAAAAGAGATTGAGATAAGCGTAGAAGCTGATAAGATAATCGAAATAAATTCGGTTCTTGAGGAAGATAAAGTAGTTTTACAGGAAGTAAAAGTAACTGCTAGCCGCCTAACAAACACTGAAGTTTCATTGATTTCTGAAATAAAAGCTTCTCAAATGGTTGTAAACGGTATTTCGGCACAACAAATTGCCAAAACGCTTGACCGTGATGCTGCACAGGTAGTAAAGCGTATTCCTGGAATTACGATTGTAGGTGAGCGTTTTATAAATATTCGTGGTTTAAATCAACGCTATAATAATGTAATGCTTCACAACGCTTTTACGCCAAGTATGGAAACTGACGTAAAATCATTCTCATTTGATATTATTCCTAGTTCACAGATTGATCGTGTATTGGTTTATAAAAGTCCTTCAGCCGAGTTGCCTGGCGAATTTGCAGGTGGTTTAGTGAAAATTTTCACGAAAAATATACCAGACCAAAACTCATTAGTCATTGACTATGGTACATCATTGCGTCAAGGAACAACTTTTGGGGATTTCTATCAACCAAACCAAGGTAAAAACTATTGGACAGGCTTTAATAACGGTTTTTCAGATTTGCCACAGTTTTTCCCATCGAATATCAATACATTTTTAAACAATCCTGCTCAATTGGAAATTACAGGTCGCTCACTAAGAAATGAGTGGACTGTAAACAAAACAGCAGCAACACCTGACCAACGTTTTGGTTTGACAGGAAATTATAAATTTAATATCGGTAGAATCAAAGTTGGAAATGTAACTTCTATGAACTATTCAGATAGTCGCACAAATTTCTTGATTGACCGTAACGACTTTAATGCCAATATTAAAAATACACAATCACCGATATATTTTTTCAAAGACACTCAGTATAGTCGTAATATAAGAGTTGGTTTGATTCATAACTGGGCATTCCGTTTTAATGATAATCATTCGATTGAATTGAAAAACTTGTTCAACCAAATGAGTAACTCAAATTATACACAACGTGGTGGTCGTGCAATTGAGGCGAATTATAACCCAGATAATCAATCGTTTAATCAAGTTTATCGTGGAATTTATACAGGTCAAATTACTGGTAAACATTCTCTCGGAAAAGGCAGTACTGTTATTGAATGGGTAGGTGGCTATAACCGCTCGAATCGTGAACAACCAGACTATCGCCGTTATCGTTCGGATGTTGACTTAAAAAATGGCTCAAAAACTATATACGTTCCAATCGGTACAGCACAGGCATTTTATTTAGGTCGTTGGTTCTCAGAAATGAAAGAAACAAGTTACACAGGAGCTGTAAATATTACTCAAAAAGTAACTTTATCTAAAGCAACAGATAAAGAAATGGAAGTAAAAGCAGGTTTATTCTACGAAAACAAAGATCGTTCATTCGATGGTCGTAATATTGGTTATGTGCGTGGAAATAATTTCAGTAATGAACTTTTCACGGGAACAGTGACAAACCTATTCAACAATATTAACAGCACATCAGGTATTAGAATTGACGAGCAAACCAACCCAAATGATTCATACACAGCGGGAAATAAATTACTGGCTTATTATGCAAATGCCAATATCCCATTGAGCAAAAAAATAAATATTATTGCAGGCGTTAGAGTTGAAGATAACATACAAAGTTTACAAAGTGCTTTTTTAGGTGGTGCAAAAGTTAATGTAAGAAATCCAGTAACGAGTGTATTACCTTCGGCTAATTTATCTTATAATTTTTCAGAGAAAATGCTTGTTAGAGCGGCTTACGGACAAACTATTAATCGCCCAGAGTTTCGTGAATTAGCACCGTTTTCATTCTATGACTTTGATTTTAATGTTGTTTATGAAGGTTATACTGGCTTGAAAGTTTCTACTGTCAATAATTTTGATGTACGTTGGGAGTTATATCCTACACCTTCTGAAATCGTGAGTATTGCGGCTTTCTATAAAAACTTCAAAAATCCAATTGAGTTAGAAGTTGAAGCAGGAAGCGGTTCTTTAGGAGCAAAAACATTCATCTATCAAAATGCTCAAAATGCTAAAAGTGCAGGTTTAGAATTAGAAGTACGCAAAAGTTTAGCAGGTTTGACTGTTACTCCGGTTTTAGAAAAAATGAGTGTATTATTCAATGCTGCATTGATTTACAGTAAAGTACAGTTGCGTGAAGGTGCAGAAGGACAATCAAATAATCGCCCATTGCAAGGACAATCGCCTTACATTCTAAATTTCGGGTTGAATTATAACAACACTGAAAAAGATTTTCAAATAAACCTACTCTATAATGTTATAGGAAAGAGAATTTTTGCCATTGGTTTTGAAGGGTATCCAGATCTTTACGAAATGCCAAGAAATGTAGTTGACCTTACTTTTTCGAAAGGTTTCAATGACCGTTGGGTAATTAAAGGTGGTATAACAGATATTTTTAACCAAGCAGCTTTGATTTTGCAAAATGGCAATCAAGATGGCAAATTCGACCGCAAAACTGACGAAGTAATGCAAAGCTACAAACCAGGTAGTTTAGTAACACTTGGTTTCAGTTATACACTTTCAAAAAAATAAGCTGTATCAAGAAGTTCTATTCCACGAAGAGCTAAATGTTTGAAATTAGTCAATAATAAAATACAAAAATTTAGTAAACCAAACTCAAAAAAACAATGATTAAGTTTCAAAAGTATTTTCGATTATTCGCATCAGCTACGATGCTTTTCTCGACAGCCGCTTTTATCAGTTCATGTAAAGAAGCAGAAGTGATACCACCGGCACCAATAGTTTCGGCTGGTACTGAGGCTTCTGGAATTCCAGGTGCAAAAGTAAATGTTACGGCATCAATTTCTGCTCCAGGCGGTTTAAAAACTGTAACGGTTTTAAAAAATGGTGTAGCTTTCGATTCAAAAACGTATGCAGATGGCGTAACTTCCGATAATTACACAAAAGAATATACAGTTGAAAATTTAGCAGCTGGTGCAAGTGTAAACTTCACAATTATTGCTACTGATGTAAAAAATCAAGCATCTGCTCCAACAACATTTACAGTAAAAGTAACGGCGATTCCACCAAAAGAAATCGTTACTGTAAGAGGTGTTTTGACAGGAAACATTTCATGGACCAAAAACAAAATTTACAAACTTGTTGGTTTTGTACGCGTTGGTGGCGATACAACTGATGTAACACCAACAGGTGTTTCTGTTGGTACACTTACAATTGAGCCTGGTACAGTAATCATCGGAGACCGTGCAACAAAAGGAACTTTGATTATACAGCGTGGTAGCAAAATTATTGCAGAAGGAACTGTTACTGAGCCTATAGTATTTACATCAGAAAGAGCTGTTGGCGAAAGAGAGCCAGGCGATTGGGGTGGATTAGTGATTTGCGGAAAAGCAAAAAATAACTTGCCAAATGGTGTTGGTCAATTAGAGGGTAGCTATAAAGGCTGGCACGGTGGTACTAATATTAGTACCACCGTGCCAGCCTTTATA
>JAFEIL010000455.1 GCA_017495105.1 Emticicia sp.
GCCTTAGTAAATAAATACATTCCTTCTTTATCCTTTGGTTCACCATCAAAGAAAACCACGGCTTTGCCTTCTACATTTATATCTTTATAATCATTGTAGCCAGACCCTGAAGCATTATCATTCTCAATTCCGTAACCTACAAAAACCACTGAAATAGATTGTTCATCTGGAATGCTCGTAAGACCATTTGGGTAATAATCTTTAAAGAACTCTTTCTTTTTGTTACCTATTTTTATGTAGGCATCCTTCCAACCTTTCTGATAAAGATTAAACTTTTGATAATAGCCTTTACTACCATCTTTTTGAGGTGCAATAGCTTGCAAACCCAAATCAGCAAAATGCTTAGAGATATAAGCCGCTGCTTTTCGCTGACCTTCTGAGCCTGTATCACGACCTTCGAGGCTATCCGATGCAATATAAGTAAGGTGTTTCTTTAAATCCTGAGCTGAAATTGTAGCAGCAAATTCGGCAGATTTGTTGTCTTGTGCAAACAGACTTGTGGAAAAAAGTAATGATAAAATCAGCGTTTTTTTCATGAATAATGAATGGTTTGTTGAAAATAATTTCAGTAAAAATAACTGATTTTCAATTTAGATTCATCTTTTACTTATAATTTTGCTTAAATTACTTTTTCTGATTAAATGAATAAAGAACTCGTTTTAAAAAAATACTTCGGTTACGACAAGTTTCGTCCACTACAAGCTGAGATAATTGATACAATTCTGGCAAAACAAGATTGTATGGTACTAATGCCTACTGGTGGAGGAAAATCAATTTGTTTTCAAGTACCGGCTTTGGTGATGGAGGGTATCACTTTGGTGATTTCGCCCTTGATTGCCCTCATGCAAGACCAAGTTCAGTCGCTAAAAGCCAACGGTGTGCCTTCGGCGTTTTTAAATAGCTCTTTGAATTCGACTGAGCAACGAACTATTGAAGAACAATGCAAAAATGGAGAATTAAAACTTCTTTATATTTCACCAGAAAAACTCTTTCATAACAATTATTTGAGTTTTGTTAAAACTCTTTCTGTTAATCAAATAGCAATTGATGAATCGCACTGTGTTTCTACTTGGGGACATGATTTTAGACCAGAATACACAAAGCTAAATGTTTTGAAAGAAACTTTTCCTAATGTGCCTCTGGTTGCCCTCACCGCGACAGCCGACCGTGTAACAAGGAAAGACATTTTGACTCAATTGGGCGTGCCTGAGGCTCAAGTTTTTATTTCTTCTTTTGACCGACCAAACTTGAGTCTTAATGTTTTGGGTGGGCGAAACAGATTGAAAATTATGCAGGAATTTATTGGAAAAAGACCAAATCATTCGGGAATTGTTTATTGTTTAAGCAGAAAAAATACGGAAGATGTTGCTGAAGGCTTACGCAAAGTTGGTATTAGAGCGATGCATTACCACGCCGGCATAGATTCAAAAACTCGCTCTGAAGTACAAGATGCTTTTATAAAAGACGAGATTCAAGTAATGGTGGCAACGATTGCCTTCGGAATGGGCATCGATAAATCAAATGTACGATTTGTGATTCATTATAGTTTGCCATCGAATGTAGAAAGTTATTACCAAGAAATTGGTCGAGCGGGACGAGATGGCATGAAATCAGACACGTTACTTTTTTATAGTTTTGCTGATATAATGACTCGCAAAGACATGATTCAGAACTCTGAATTACCCGATGCAATGAAAGAGGTTCAGTTTGCCAAACTCGACCGCATGAAACAATATGCAGAGTCAGAGATTTGCAGAAGGCGTATTTTATTAAGTTATTTTAATGAAGACGCACAAAATGATTGTGGGAATTGTGATGTTTGTAAGAATCCTCCACAAAAATTTGATGCAACTATTTTTGCACAGAAAGCATTGTCGGCCATTTCTCGAACCGAACAAAAAGCGGCAATGGGTATGATTATTGATATTTTAAGAGGCTCACAGAATAAGGCAATTTTTGACAGAGGTTATCAAAATCTAAAGACTTTTGGCGTAGGAAAAGAACTAAAATACGAAGAATGGGCCGATTATATTACACAAATGCTCAATTCGGGAGTGCTTGATATTGCATACGACGAACGTCATTCATTAAAATTGAATGCTGTTTCAAATCAGGTTTTGAAGGAAGGAAAAAAAGTAAATTTAGTACGGTTTGAGGCTTACGATATTAAGAAAGCAAGACAAGAGGAAGCCACTCCGAAAGAAAAAACTAAGAAAGAAGTAATAAAAGATGCTTTATTTGAAAAACTTAGAATCTTACGCAAGAAAATTGCTGACGAACAAGTTGTTCCGCCGTTTGTAATTTTTTCAGACGCAACACTTTCGGATATGGCACAGAAACGTCCAATTAATCGTTTTCAAATGATGGCGGTTTCGGGGGTTGGTGAACAGAAATTCAGACAATATGGAGAAGAATTTATCAATGAAATACTATCATTTACTGGCCAAAACCCTGGCATTGGCCGAGCCAAACAAGAAAAAGGAATGACATTTTTGGAAACCTTTGAAATGTATAAAGCTGAGCTATCGATTGATGAAATGGCTGCTAAAAGAGCACTAAATCCAGTAACAATTATTAGTCATTTGGTGAAACTTAAACAAGATGGACAGGATATCGACCTCAAACAATACATTGCCACCTATGAAATTAATCAGATTATTGCCGAAGCAATGAAACTTAATATGCAAAAAGGTGATGCCTTAAAACCATTGTTTGAAGCCCTTGAAGGAGTTTACGATTATGGAAAAATAAGACTTGCCTTAGCAATTTGGGGAAAATAATACAACATTTATCAAATAAATCGTTTTGTACTTTTCAAGTAGATAATGAAATGAAAAAAATCTTATTAGTAGAGGATGAAATAAATGTGGTTAGCTTCATAAAAAAAGGCTTAACCGAAGAAAACTTTGAGGTTTCGGTTGCCCTTGATGGAAATAGCTGCATTCAGATGGCTTTTGATAATGATTTTGATTTGATTATATTGGATATTATGTTGCCTGATACCAACGGAATTGAGGTTTGCAAAAACCTACGAAATAAAAATATTCAAACGCCAATTTTGTTTCTTACGGCTCTCAATACTGCCGATAATATTGCTCTTGGACTAAATTCGGGAGCAGATGATTATTTGGCAAAACCTTTCAAGTTTATTGAATTAGTAGCTCGAATCAAGGCTTTATTAAGAAGAAGTACCTCGGCTGGCGGAGAAATTAAGAATAAAGATAATATATTTACGATAGCAAACTTAAAAATGGATGACGATGCCAAAACAGTTGAACGAAATGGTGAGTTTTTATCGCTTACTGCAACCGAATATCGCCTCTTGTTTACTCTCATAAAAAACAAAGGTAGGGTTTTATCAAGAGTCGATTTGCTCGAAAGTGCTTGGGATATTAATTTTAATTTAGCAACCAATGTAGTCGATGTTTACATTAATTACCTGCGTAAAAAAATAGATTCAAACTTCGAACCTAAACTCGTGCATACTGTAATAGGAATGGGATATGTACTAAAAGAAACATGAAAACCCAGTTAAAAATAGCGTTGGCTCTTATTCTGACAAATGTAATAATGTTATTACTTTTAGGCGGAAGCATCTACTATTTTTTATATAACTATTCATACACTGACTTTTATAAACGTTTAGAAACTAGAGCTAAGATTTCGGCGAAGTATAATTATGATGCCAATAAAATTGATGCTCAATCTTTTAAAAAAATCAGGGATGAAAATCTCGAAAAACTTAGTGAAGAAAAAGATTATAATTTTCAGATTAAAGAAGAATCTGATTTAAAAGCAATTGCTCAAAAAACATCTTTACCTTTAAGTTTTTTCAAGGAAATTCTACAAAACGCAAAATCGACACTTCAACTTAACGATACATTCTATACAGGCATTCGATATAACAGTAATGATAAACAATATTTAATAATTGTATCAGCTAAAAACTACTATGCTTCGCATCACTTGATATTTATGCGAAATATCATTTTGGTTGCTGTTTTTCTGATTGTCATCTTCATTACTTACTTATCATTTTATTTCTCGAAACACATTTTTGATCCTATAAGAAGCATCACCGATAGCGTAAAGCAAATTAGCACCGATAACATTCATTTACGAATTGACGAAAAAAATAATGATAACGAAATAAGTCAACTTATTTCGACATTCAATGATTTGCTGAATAGACTCGAAACCGCATTTGAAACCCAAAAAAACTTTGTGAGCAATGCTTCACACGAGTTTGGCACTCCATTAACATCAATCATGGGTGAAACAGAAGTTATGCTCATGAAAGATCGTTCGCCTGAAGAATACAAACAATCACTTACCAGTATTATGGGGCAAGCCGAACGCCTAAATCAAATTACTCAAACTTTATTGTATTTAGCTCAAACTGGTTATAGCAATAAAAAAGTCAACTTTGAGATTCTGCGTACCGACGAACTTCTATGGCAAACCAAAGAAATGATTGATAAACTTAATCCGAAAAATAATATTATGATTGACTTTAGTTTATTGCCCGAAAATCCACTAAAACTCAAAATAATGGGCAATAAGCAATTACTTTACCTTGCCTTTACCAATATCCTGACTAATGCTTGTAAATATTCAAATAATAAGCCCGTAAATGTTAGTATTGCCGCGAGTGACAATCTAGTGTTTTTGGTTTTTAAAGATCAAGGAATCGGAATTCCTGAATCAGAAATGCAGTTTATATATGACCCATTTTTTAGAGGTTCAAATACTCGACACTTTGAAGGCTATGGTATTGGTCTTCCACTTTCTCGAAATATTATCAAAATTCATAATGGGCAATTGCTCGTTACGTCAGTTCTAAATGAGGGAACAATAGTTCAAATCAAATTTCCGCTCGCTAATATTCAAAAAAAATAAAATGTCATCTGTCGATAGACCACTAATAAAC
>JAFEIL010000499.1 GCA_017495105.1 Emticicia sp.
AGGTCGTAAGTCAATAATATTATTGCAAGATGGGGCTAACTGAGGGCTTACTGTAATTTGCATTTATTTTTAATTCTATATTATGAAAGTATTCAACCGATTTTTTATAATTAGCAACGGCGTCCTTGTACATTTTATTTAGGCTTTGGAGCCTATTATTTAGTTCTGATTTTATATTTTGAAATTCGTTGTTTATTGTTTTTTGTATTTCGGTATTTCTATTTTGTTCCGCATTAATTTCTTTATTTATATCGTTATTTTCGCTATCCATTATTTTGCGTTTTTTGCCTAAATCATTATATAAATTTGTGAATTCTTGACTTTGGTCATGTGCAAAAAAAGATAAAATTAATCCTACAAAATAAATGGCAAAAATTAATAAAAAATAAAGGTTAAATGCCTCATTTGCTTGTTTTGCACCTTCGATATCACCACTGACAACACCTAAACGTACTCGCCATTTTGCCAGAACATAGGTTAATCCAATAGAAATAATTACGCACAATATACCAAGCCAAATGTCTTTTTTTCTTTCTTCATATTGTCTAAAAATTTTTCCTGCAAAGTGTGCTAATACTGGAAAAATGACAACAACAGACAAAGCTGCAACGAGAGTTAAAAATGGACTTTCTGATAATGCTAATGAAAATGCTTGAAAATTATAAGCTAATTCTGACAAACCAACCATCAATAATAATCCCCAATAGAGATTTCCAATTTGATGAGGAGAACTTCTACCAAGTTTTTGAGAAAAGGAGTCATATTTGTCCTTTATTTCATCGAAATCTTTACGAATTTGTAAATAACTTGGTTTTTGCCAAATTCTGGTAACATTTATTTGATGTGCTTCCCTTGCGGACTGCAATTTTTGATTTTTATTGCTTTCAGCTTCATTTAATTGATGTGTAATAGATTCTGGATTTTTAGATAAATAGTTCAAATCTGAACCGATATGTTCGACTTCAACCTTTTGAGCTTGCAAAATTTGCCCACCTTTCGCCGCAAGTTCATAAATAATGCCTTGATAATTTGCATTAATTGAAAATTCACTTGGTGAAATACCCTCAATATCCACATTGGGAATATCTGATTTGCCGTCTATTTCCGCTCGATTTTTAGTTTGGGAGAGAATAGTTGTATGTTTTTGGTCTATTTCTTTTTCAATTTCAGTAATTTGAGTGTAATATTGATTCATATAGGTAAGATAGGAGATTAGAAGTAACAGCAAATTTACTTATAAATACAAATGTATGAATTTGCTTCAAACTAAAAAAATTGCCGTGTTAATTTGATGAAGATTTACAAGGAAAAACATAGAAGAAAAGTCGGTGTGATTAGAAAAGGTCTTCGTCAAACATTTGCCAAATCAAAATACATCAAGCGGGTATCTTCATTTTCATCAGCAGATGTGAGAAACTGAAAACCGTTCTTTTGGTAGAATTTTATAGATTGTTTGTAGGCATCAAGAGTAATATATCGGCAACCCGCTAAATTTTTATCGCTTAAATAAAGGTCTTTGATAAAGTCAATGATATAGCTACCCAAGCCTTTTCCTTGCACAGAAATATCTGTTCCTAAACGTCCAATTTTTACGGCTGGATAACTACTAAACCTTTTGCCTTCGGGAAGTGTATCTCTAATGTTTTTCCTCCACCAGTTTTTACTAACGGTGTCAAGGATGGAAACTTTATCGTGGAGCAAGCTAAAAAACAAAATAGTGCGGTCGTTGTCTTCTACAAAGTAGGTATTTGCCAAAAGCTGTTTTTGGTAGTTAGAGGCATCATTAAGCCAAAAATCGTTTAAATCAGTATCACCACAATCGAAAGGTTTTGGAGTGTGGTTATCAGTCAAACGTTTTATTTCCATACTAATTCGCAGGTACGCCTGCCGCAAACTTAAATTTTGAAGCGTTGTTTCTAATACGTTCCCTTTCTTTCAAATCGGGTTTCTTTGATTCGTTTTTTTTCATTTCATCTAAAAAACGAGTAGCGTCGGCACCGTACAAAATCGGAGTTTCTTTAATTGGTCTTGCCATTGTAATAATTGTTTGCAGAACAAAAGTATAAATTTATTCAATTAAAATAACGCACCGAAAACAATAATAATTCCAAAAAATTTTATTGGTGCGTAACCAAATGCTTAACCCAAGCACAAATAAAAAACCCTAACTCATTGATAGTCAAGTAGTTAGGGTTTTATTTCGTAGCGGGAACAGGACTCGAACCTGTGACCTTTGGGTTATGAGCCCAACGAGCTGCCAACTGCTCCATCCCGCGATGTTGTTCCGTATATCGGACTGCAAAGGTAAGAGAAAAATTCACAATAAAAAACTATCTTTGCAAAAAAATAAAATAAACACGATTAATTTTTTGTCGTGACCAATGCAAATGCAAGAAGAAAATATTTCTCCCGACCATAAGGCGGGCTTTATTAGTATCGTAGGAAAACCAAACGTTGGTAAATCGACGTTGATGAATATTTTGGTGGGTGAGCGACTTTCAATCATTACTTCAAAGGCTCAAACCACTCGCCACCGCATCATGGGTATTGTGAATGGTGTGCATGAGGGTACTGATTTTCAGTTGGTGTACTCCGACACGCCTGGAATCATCAAGCCAATTTATGAATTGCATAAATCAATGATGCACTTTGTGCATGGTTCGCTCGATGATGCCGATGTTATTTTGTTTGTAACTGATATTTTCGAGAAACACGATGAAGATGATGTTATTACAAAACTACAAAATACCGAAACGCCTATTTTGTTGATTATCAATAAGATAGACTTGGCAAAGCCTGAGCAAATCGAAGAAAAAATCAATTATTGGAAAGAAAATTTCAAAGCCGTTGAGGTGATTCCAATTTCGGCATTGCACCAGCAAAATGTGGATGGCTTGTTTGCAAAAATTATAGGATTTTTACCTGTTCACCACCCATATTTCCCGAAAGATGAATTGACCGATAAGCCCGAACGCTTCTTTGCGGCCGAGATTATCCGTGAAAAAATCTTTACGAATTATGTAAAAGAAGTGCCATATAGCTGCGAAGTTGTGATTTCGAGTTTCAAGGAAAAAGATGATATCATTGTCGTAAGTGCCGAAATTTACGTAGAACGAACTACGCAACGGGCAATTTTACTCGGTCATAAAGGCGAACGTATCAAAAAAGTGGGAGTTGAGGCTCGCTTGGAAATGGAAAAATTTTTCGGAAAGAAAATTTTCTTAGAGCAATACATCAGAGTTGAGCCAGATTGGCGAAATAAAAGACAAAAATTGGAGCGATTTGGCTATGAGTGATGTTTCTTTACCACAGAGACACGGACGGTTCGTCGCTACGATTACACAGAGTTTCACGGAAAAATTCGTGTTAATCTATGTAATCCGTGTCTCCGTGGTAACAAAAAGTTAAATATGAAAATTATCAATATTTGAAAAAAACATGTTCTATCTTCTTCTAAGCATCATTTTCTCGGTTTTGTTGTTGACAAACTTTCGTTTATACCCAAAATTCGGCATTAGCACTTTTCAGGCAATTGCGTTTAATTACCCGATTTGTTTTCTGACTGGACTGGCTTTAATGCCCAAAGGACAAAGTTTTGAACTCAACTTTTCAGAAAATTGGACATTCTACGCACTTATTTTGGGTGTAGGTTTTATCATAACATTTTTATTATCAGGGTTTTCTACCCAACGAATGGGCATGACGGCAACGTCATTGGCCAATAATATTTCGTTGGTGATTCCTGTGTTATGTAGTTTATTGATTTTCAAAACACAAGGCCGCCCGTTTGATGGCCTAAATTATTTAGGCTTGGCTCTTGCTTTGGGAGCGGTTGGGTTGAGCACTTTCAAGAAAAGCAATGAAAAGGTTTCGGGCAAAGGTTTAGATTTTCTTTTACCTGTGGCAGTTTTTTTGATGTATGGAATCACGAATACTTCGATTAACTATCTGAATATCAACTACATAAAGTCAGCCGACCGCACTGTGCCTGTTACGCTCGTGATGGTTTTTGGGGCGATTTTAGCAGGAATAATCGTACTAACGATTCGAGTAGTTCGTGGACAAGAAAAAATCGAATTAAAGAATATTTTGGCAAGTATTACGCTTGGTGTACCTAATTTTTTGTCGTTCTATTTCTTGATTTTGGCACTTACCGCCTACGGCAATAGCGGTGCTTTTGTTTATCCACTTTATAATATTGGTGTTATTTTGGTTTCGGCTTTGGTCGCTTTTATTTTCTTTAAAGAAAAACTTACTACGCTTAATAAAATCGGACTTTTGTTGGCAATTGTAGCCATTGGTTTGATTTCTTGGCAAGATATTCAAGGTTTGTTTTAGGTTAAAAAAGCCTATCTTCTTGATAATCAATAGATTTCTGCATATTTTTTGTACCTTTGCACCCCCGTTGTGGGATGAAGTCTTTTAATAATGTCGGTTGTGGACAAAAACATCGACAATTTTTCACAGTTCTCGCAAGAGAATCACTGTTTATCGTTTCAAAAACGTTAACCGTTTACTGATTTTTTATGGCAAATATTGTTGCAATCGTTGGCCGACCGAACGTCGGCAAATCTACTCTTTTTAATCGCCTTATCGAGAGCCGTGTGGCAATTACCGATAATATGCCTGGCGTAACGCGTGACCGTCACTACGGACACGCTGTATGGACTGAAAAATTCTTCACCGTTATTGATACTGGTGGCTACGTGGTTGGTTCGGAAGATACTTTCGAGGCGGCTATTCGTGAGCAAGTCGAAATCGCTATCGAAGAATCGAGCGTTATTTTGTTTGTGGTCGATACCATGACTGGTTTGACTGATTTGGACAAAGACTTCGCAAATATTTTGCGTCGTTCAAAAAAACCTGTTTTTGTAGTTGCCAATAAAGCCGAAACTTTTGAGCGTCATCAGACCGCTGCTGAGTTTTATGAAATGGGCTTGGGCGATGAAATTTACCCAATTTCGGCGGCCGATGGTAGCGGAACTGGTGAGTTACTTGATGCTATTGTATTAAATTTTGAAGATGAGGGCGTAGAAGACCCCGATGCAGGAATTCCAAGAATTGCTATTTTAGGTCGTCCAAATGTTGGTAAATCTTCTTTTTTGAATGCTTTAACAGGAACAGATAGAAGTATCGTCAATAGCATGGCAGGCACAACCCGCGATGCAATTGATACACATTATAAACTTTTCGGCAAAGATTTTATCTTGACTGATACGGCGGGTATTCGTAAAAAAGCCAAAGTACAAGAAAATATTGAATTTTACTCGACTTTACGCTCGGTAAAAGCCCTCGAAAGCTCTGATGTATGTGTGGTTTTGATTGATGCGTCGGTAGGTTTGGAGATGCAAGATATTAGTATCATTGGTCATGCTCACAATGCTAAAAAAGCTATTGTTTTGATGGTAAACAAGTGGGATTTGGTAGAAAAAGATTCAAAAACTGCCGATACCATGAAGAAAGCTATCTTAGAAAGATTAGCTCCGATGAATTATATGCCTGTGATTTTTGCTTCAGTGATTGAAAAACAACGTATTTTTCAAGTGATTGAGAAAGTAATGCAGGTTTACGAAACTAAAACTCAGAAAATTACGACTTCAAAACTCAACGAAGTGATGTTGCCGATAATCGAGCGTACACCGCCACCGATGTTGAAAGGTAAGCAAATCAAAATAAAATATTGTGTGCAAGTGCCTACGCCTTCGCCAACTTTTATTTTCTTCTGTAATTTACCCCAATACGTGCAGGAATCTTATTCTCGTTTCTTGCAAAATAAACTCCGTGAAAACTTCGGTTTTGAAGGCGTAACAATTACGGTTTTCTTTAGAGCTAAATAAATGTTACTTGTTACTGGGGAACTGGTTATTTGTTATTGGAGAATCTGTTATTGGTGAGCATCGTTTTATATATAAACAAAAAATCCTCGTCTTAGCGAGGATTTTTTGTTTATACCACTAACCAGTTCCCCAGTTTACTAATAACCAATATCAAATTGTTTTCACATCAAACTTGAATTTATCTTTGTTTGGTACGCACTTACCATCTTTGGTGGTGCAGGTTTGACACTCAATTTTGCCTTCGATAATTGGATTTGCTTTCGTGATTTTCACTTTCTGAATAAACTTGGCCTCATGCTCGAAATACTGCACCTTTCCGCCCCAAATATCATCATATTTTTCTTTTGGTTTTACGGGCGTTAGTTTTCCTACAATTTGGTAGCCTTCGGTTTTTGTAAAGTTTACTGATGTCGGCGATGGGCCTTCTACTTTTAGTTGAGAAGAATACATATACCAATTATCGTCGATTTTGGCCGTGAAAACTAAGTCTATTGTTTCGCCAACTTTAGCTGATGTTTTTGAAGGCGTAAATGTCCATTTGGCAGGTTTTAGAATCTGAGCCGATGCCGCAAACGATGAAGCGACAAAAAACAAAAAGAGTATTTTTTTCATATTTGAAAATAAAATTATTTAAAACTTTAGCTTTATTTACTGATAATTAATGATTTATAAAATCCATTGACCATTGTCTATCGACCGTGGACTAATCTATAAAATCACTTCAATATTTTCTTCTTCTATTAACGCACAATTATTCATTTTCATATATAGTTGCGTTAAAACTACAACGTCAGCCGCACAATATCGTTCGATTTTTGCTCTATCTTTTTCTACGTGATAGACATGATTCACTTGGTCGCCACTGATTTCGCTTTTGCTACTCGGAATATCAAAAATTGCTGCTAGTAAATCTAAGCCCGTAAAATGCTTATAATCACCAAATTTCCAAAGGTCGAGCGTATCAAGGTGGTTAATTTCCCACGGTTTTTTGCCTGATATTTGCAAAACTTTCGGCAAACCGATTCCGTTCACTAACAATCGACGACATAAATACGCAAAATCAAATTCTTTGCCGTTGTGAGCACAAAGCATCAGATTACTTCCTGCTTTATGTTTTTCGACAATTTTCTTGAATGCTTGTAGCACTTCTGCTTCATCGTCGCCACCAATCATTTTTACCCGAAGCGAAGGTTTGTTTTCATCATCAAATATTATTCCTCCTACACCGACGCATAAAATTTTGCCAAATTCAGCATAAATTCCTGCTTTTTTGAGATAAAAATCAGCATCTGATAAGTTTTCTTCATTATTCAGATAAACTGCTTTTTTGAGCCAAAGTTTTTGTAATCGTTCGTTAAGTGTCTCAAAATCAGGCACTTGTGAAACCGTTTCTATATCAATGAATAGAATATTTTTGAGGTGTTTGACAAATGAATCATCCATATTTGTAAAAGTTGTATTTAGTAAATGATGTTTCAACAAATTTAAAATATATTGTTTAAATAACAAATGATGCTGCTTACAATGAGCCACCATAAGGGATAAACAACAATCATTGAGCCAAGTCTGATAGAATCAAAGAAAACCGAGCCTTTAGTTATTTTGCGAGAAATATATCCTGATAAAAAATTGGCAGGAAAATGAATGAATGAAACAACCGAAAATATCAGACTTTGCATAAATCCAACTTTCGGAAAGCTCCAAATGAAGCATTTGTTTATTTTTTCGGTCAATAAATCATTGAATGTTTTTAAGAATAGTACATCTTCCGAAATATTGTTAAGGTCTTTTTTTACGATT
Organism: Emticicia sp.; assembly: GCA_017495105.1. Taxonomy (GTDB): domain Bacteria; phylum Bacteroidota; class Bacteroidia; order Cytophagales; family Spirosomataceae; genus Emticicia. The sequence goes on from JAFEIL010000499.1 coordinate 7,638, forward strand.
CCTGTGCCGATATTCATATTGACGATTTTGCCAAAAGAAAAGAAAGTATCATAACTTATGCCAATCGGAACAATCGTTAGGTCAATGCCTTCGTTCCATGCTTGTTGAGCCAATCGAGCGGTACCTTTTTTAAGCGGAAGCAACTTTGTTTGGTGGGTACAAATGCCTTCTGAAAAAATCAACACAATTTCGCCTTGTTTGAATAATTCAATACATCGATCAAATGTTTCGTCATTGCCACGGAGATGCTCTTTTCCTTCAGAAAGGCGATGGATGGGCAACATAAAAAAACTCGAAAGGATTTTATTGGCCAATTTTTTTCTAAAAATGTCACCACGCCCCAAAGACCACATCCGACGATTTAAATTACAACCAATAATAGCAGCATCAAGAAATGAATTGGCGTGAGTAGCTGCTAAAATAACCGCTCCAGATTTTGGAATATTTTCTAAGCCAGTAATCGTAATTTTTTTGATGAAAAACCTTAAAAGAAAACCAACGTAAGGACGTAAAATATAATAAAGCAATTGACCAGATTTTTAGGTGAAAATTTTTTGTTCTTCAAAAATCCGAATAAAAATTTATCTGACCAAATAGATTTTTGAATTTGGTACTTGTTTATCATTTAATTGTAGTTTTCGGCTGAGTATTCCAAACAAAACGAATTCTCTTTGGTTTTCCTATTGAAGGACACTAATTTCGTTTGTGTTTTTCAACAAAACAGCTTGATTCTAAATAAAAATATGACAGTTCTAAAAGAAAAAATCACGGCCATCTTTCCCGAAGTTGGTCAAATTCCCGAACAATTTCAGATTCAACCGCTTCACCAAAAAGAGTATTTGGTTGGTGGCGAAATGCGTCAGTGGGCGGGTGCTATGCAAGATGTTTATTCTCCGATTTATGTAAAAAACGGCGATAAACTTGAAAGTTTACTTATCGGAAGCTACCCAATTACCGATGAAGCAGAAGCAATGGATGCTCTCAATGCAGCCTTAAAAGCCTACGATAATGGTCGTGGCGAATGGCCAACGATGAGCTTGAGCGAACGTATTGCTTGTATGGAAAATTTTCTCAAAAAAATGCTTGAGAAAAAGACCGAAATCGTGAATTTATTGATGTACGAAATCGGCAAATCGTTGGCCGATTCAATCAAAGAATTTGACCGAACGATTGAATATATTTATGATACGATTGATTGTTTGAAAGATATTGACCGCAATTCGTCTCGATTTAAAATCGAGCAGGGAATTATCGGACAAATCCGTCGTTCGCCTTTGGGTGTGGTGCTTTGTATGGGGCCATTCAATTATCCATTGAATGAAACTTTCTGTACGCTGATTCCTGCCATTATTATGGGAAATACGATTTTGTTTAAGCCACCAAAACACGGTACGCTTTTGCATTATCCATTGTTGAAGGCTTTTCAAGAATGTTTCCCGAAAGGCGTTGTGAATACAATTTATGGGCGTGGAGCAAACGTTGTTCCGCCTTTGATGCAAACTGGTAAAATCAATGTACTTACGCTCATTGGTTCGAGTAAAGTGGCGAATGATTTAAAGAAAATGCATCCAAAACTCAATCGTTTGAGAGCTGTTTTGGGTCTTGATGCCAAAAATGCAGGAATTATCTTGAAAAATGCCGATGTAGAATTGGCAGTAAAAGAATGTATTTTGGGTTCGCTTTCGTTCAATGGTCAACGTTGTACGGCCATCAAAATCATTTGGGTGCATCGCTCAATTGCGAAGAAATTTTTGAATAGATTTACCGAAGAACTCGAAAAACTCAAATTCGGAATGCCGTGGGAAACGGGTGTAAATCTTACGCCATTGCCAGAGCCAAATAAACCAAACTATTTGGCCGAGTGCATCGCTGATGCTCAAGCCAACGGTGCGGAAGTTGTGAACGAAGGTGGCGGAACGACCGTAAACTCATTTGTATATCCTGCGGTGCTTTACCCAGTAAATAGCAAAATGAAAGTTTATAGCGAAGAGCAATTCGGGCCACTCGTGCCAGTTGTGCCGTTTGATGATGTCGAGGAGCCAATTCAATATATCATTGATTCGTCGCATGGACAGCAAGTGAGTATTTTTGGTACAAATGCCGACCAAATTGCTCATTTGATTGACCCGCTCGTGAATCAAGTAAGTCGTGTAAATATCAATGCTCAGTGCCAACGAGGGCCAGATACATTTCCGTTTACAGGCAGAAAAGATTCGGCCGAAGGAACTCTTTCGGTAGAAGATGCTCTCAGAGCTTTCTCGATTCGAACGGTGGTGGCTACGAAAGACACCGATGCCAATAAGAAAATTTTCAATGAAATTGTCGAAGAGCATAGCTCGCACTTCCTTTCTACGAAATATGTATTCTAAAAAACACAATCCCCTTCGGTTTAAATCGAAGGGGATTTTTGTTTTATCATACTTGAAATACTGATATCTTGAATGTGCAAAACTCGAAAAAGTAGTTAAATTTGTATATAAATATTCAGAAAATGACTAAAGAAGTAAATCCAAGGTTGATTTTGCATAAACCTCCTCGTAAATATACGCTGGAAGAATACTTACGAAAAGAAGCAAACTCAACCCACAAACACGAATTTATAAACGGCGAAATAATCAAAATGCCAAACGCAAGATACAACCACAACTTAATAGCGATGAATATTGCTATTGATTTATCCTATCAAACAGAAAACTCAGATAAGAACTATCAAATATTAGGTTCTGACCAGAAAATTTATTTTCCAAGTCTTGACGAAGGTGTTTATGCCGATGCTTTGGCAGTTTGCGAAAAACCACTTTTTTGGGATAATGACGATTTGCTTCTAATCAACCCTATTTTGGTAGTAGAAGTTTTATCGAAAAGCACACAAAAGTACGACCGTACGGGTAAGTTTGACAAATACAAAACCCTCGAATCATTTAAAGAATACGTGATGATTCGCCAAAATGAGTGCTATGCCGAAGTTTGGTATAGAGAACGCCCAGGTCTTTGGCACGAAACAATCGTGACAGATATTGAAGGAAAATTACCTTTACAATCGCTCGGCGTAGAAGTTTCGATGAAGCGGATTTATAAAAATGTGAGTTTTTGAAAGTATTGACATATGAATTTTTATAGCAATCTGCTTAAACTAAATGTAAAGAAAAGAAACTGTCAATACTTTCGATTTTATGAAAGAAAAGTATGGAGCGAAACTCAAAAATCTGATTAAATTTGTAAAGAATTAGATTAATATGATAACAATAAGTTTTAAAACCAGCAGTCCAAAAGCCATTGCTTTCGCACGAAAATTGATGGGAAGTAAAAGGGAAACGTAATAGGAAATTAGACAAAACTTTAAAAGTCCTGAATTTCAGAAAGTTAAAGAGAAATTAAAAGGAAGAAATGCTGAAGAAAAAACTAATTTGTAAGAATGTGAGTTTTTGGGGAATGGAGAACGTTAAATAAGTATTTGAATAATGGCGAGAGATTTTTATCATAAAAATGTGATAGAAGCATTAGAAAAGGATGGGTGGATAATTACGCACGACCCTTATTCTGTAAAAATTGATGATGTTGGTTATGAGATTGATTTTGCTGCCGAACCACTCATTGCTGCTGAAAAAGACGAGTTGAAAATTGCTATTGAAGTAAAAAGTTTTGTTGGCCCTTCCACAATAAATGAGTTTCATAAAGCCGTTGGTCAATTTAATGATTACGCAGTTGCATTAGAAATAGCAGACCCAAATAGAGTTCTTTTTTTAGCAATACCCGATGAAGTTTGGGAACGTTTTTTTCTAAAACCGATTATCCAGAAGTCTTTGGAGAGAATAAAAGCGAAAATTTTGGTTTTTGAACCAACACAAAACATAATTATACAATGGATAAAATAGCTAAATATCGTGAGGCGATTTTGAGTTTTTTTAATAATTATCTTGCCGAAACCGCACCAATACTTGATAGCACCATAGAATATAGTATTTTATCAGACAAAGAAAACCTCAATTTTCAACTACTTTCTTCGGGTTGGCGTGGAAAACATTTTGTTTTTGGTCCACTTTTTCATTTTGAAATTAAGAATGAAAAAATTTGGATGCAATGCAACAACACAGAGCGAGAAGTAGTTGACGAACTTATGGCGAATGGCATCAATAAACAAGATATTGTGCTTGGTTTTCTTCCTCCGTATGCTCGTGAACATTCTGGTTTTGCTGTGGCATAAAAAGCTCATAGAAAGATAAACTAATTTTCAAAAAAAGAGTGGAAATCACGGGAAACAAAAAACTTCTCAATTAATGCTATAAAACATCGTATACAAATGAAAAATATAATAATTTTATCTTATTTACTCACTTCTCTTTACATGCCATTAAAGGCTCAAACTATCACACAAGAAGTGGGAAAAATTAGCTTTATTAAAAGCCAATATCTCAACGATAAGAATAATAGCGAAATTTCTTTAGCATATTACAGAACTTACCTCTTTCCTGATTCAACCAAAAGTGTATATAAGTTGATAATTTCTACACAAGAAATGAAAAAAACAGAGGTTGGAAATTCTGTTGGTGGATCGGCTTACTCTGGAGGATGGGGATTGTCATTTAATAAGATTTATTCAAAAGAGTTTTTAGAGGGTGTATGTGAGATAAATGCTCAAGAAATTCCAGAGTTTACTAAACTCTTTGGCTCAATTTTAACAACTTCTGGTGAGTTTAAGGTTTCTTTATCTAAACAAAAGGTGTCATCTATTTTAATAACCGAATCATTTAAAAATCTAACTTTTGGCGGCGAATTGAATGAAAATGGTATGCAATATTATTTTAAGATTGATAAATCTTCCTTTGTGCTTAGTGAGATAGAATTCTTCCAGGTGGCAAAGTTTCTATCAAAAATAGCACACTGATAAATACATGATTACGAGGATTTATTAAATATTTCCCCCTCAAAATCAAACGTTTGAGGTTTTTTCATTTCTATAAATCAATACCGCAACTTTGCACAATAATTAACTCTACAAAAATATACCGCTGACCAAAATCTATTGATTATCAGTACTTTCCGTTCAATTCCCAATTATAATCTACATATGAAATCGAAGCGTCTTTATTAGTTTTGACCTTCGCATATTTATTGACCCAATCTAAAATTGGTGCTTTATCTTTAAAATCACTACCGTACCACTTAAAGATATTTGAGAGCTTGGCTTCTTTTGCAGAAACTTGATTTTTGTATGAATCATTCAAAAAATCTACTCCTTGGTCGTCGAGTTGTTGGTTAAGCTTTGCTGCTATATACGCCTCATTTCTAAGCGGAGGACAAGATTTTGCTGCACAAACCAACGCAAAGTGAATACGTGGTTCGTTGAAATCTTTTCTGATAATACCATGTTCGATATTATTCAAATCCATTTTTTTTCCACCAATATTGATAAATTTCACGTCCCAAGGAGTATTCACGAATGGAATTTTTATCTTGTCACCAATATCCTTGATACTTTTAATTTTGTGTTGAGTATTATCCAAAATCAACTGTATAGTAAAAGCATTATAAGCATTTATCCAATAAGCCAGTTTTTCATCTTTACTCCATTTATCACCAGGAGCATTGTTTTCCAACAAAGTTAAATACTTTTTCAATTCTATTTGGTCTTTCTTAAAACCCGCATAATCAACAAATCCTTTGGCATCGACGTGTTTTTTCAATAAATCATTCCAAATTTCGTGGCTAATTGGCTCGGCATTCGATGTTGGAGCGTTTACAGCAAAACAACTGCTTACCGTAAATAAAATGATACTCAATAAACTCGTAATCTTCATTTTATGTCGTTTTTGTTATTTATTCTTTGTCTTTATATACGTTAGTTAGCGATAAAAAGTTTTTCATTTACAAATAATAACAAAGCCAGAGCCTAAACCCTCAAGAATATCTTATAATGATACATTGCTCTCAGAAATGCCCATTTCACGCCAATTACTGCTAAAGTAATCACAACGGCATAGTAATTTTCACCAAAAAGCTGCCCCAGCCATTGAAAAAGCCCTTCTGTAGCATAATTCCAGTCAATAACTTTGACCGACATGTAAATCAAAATAGAGTTTAGGCCAATAATCGTAAAGAAAAATGCCCAACGTTGATATTTTAGCACATCAATAATAAAGTAGAAAATCGCTAACAAAATTAGGCTACAACCACCTGCATAAAGCATAAACGAACTTGTCCAGAGGTTTTTATTTATCGGGAAAATCAAGCCCCACATTCCACCGACGATTAAGCAAAGTAAGCCTCCAATCGCCAAAGTTGCAGCCTTTTGGGTTGGAGTTTTGGTAGCATTATTTTTAAGAAAATTTCCTGCAAAAATTCCTAGCAAACCTGTACAAATAGCAGGAAGTGTCGAGAAAAGTCCTTCGGGGTCATGGATCACAAGATGTAATCGGCCAGGAAGTATAGTACGGTCAACCCACGAAGCAAAATTACCTTGAATAGTCAAATCGCCAGCCACAAAACCTGGAGCCGCACCGAATTTCATAATTAGCCAATAGCTAATCAAAATACCTATAAACCATACATACTGAAAACGTTGGCTCGCATACACATATATCATGCACGCAAACATATAAGCCAAACCAATACGCCCCAGCACGCTCGGAAAACGTATCTGTGAAAGCTCTGTTATCTGTAAACCATTATTATAAATTACACCTAGAAGCACCAAAATGAGTCCTCGCTTAATGATTCGTAGGACAATTTTGCGGTTTTCGACACCCTTATCAATTTCACGTCCAACCGAATAAGGAGTTGAAACACCCGAAATGAATAAAAACAATGGAAAAATGAGGTCATAAAAGCGAAAACCGTTCCATGCTACATGTGAGAGCTGAGTAGCCATCCAGACTGCAGCGGGGTGATGGGTGGCATGAGCTAGTTCGTGGATAAAATCCTCGCCGCCCATAATCCAAAACATATCAAAACCTCGGAGGGCATCGAGCGAATAAAGTCTTTGTGAGGTAGTCTGATTACTCATTTTATATAGATTAGGGTAATATTTCAAAGATAAAGAAAAAAATAGAATGATAGAGAAGAATATTTCTATAATATTTGTGGATCGAATTTTCTGCTCTTCTAAAAAGAAGTTTTACCCTTAAATTTTTCAAAAACCAAATAGTATTAGAGATACCTCATGAATTTCAGATTAGCAACAATCGACGATACCGAAGCTATTCGTGTATTGGCTGAGAAAACTTTCCGTGATACATACGCTGAATTAAATACGCCAGAAAACATGGAAATACATGTGGCTAAAAACTTTTCCTCTGAAACAATCTTAGCAGATTTGCAAAGTCTTCAAAATCAATATTTTGTCATCGAATTTGAGACACAAATTGTGGCTTTTGCAAAGCTCGTAAAAGCACATAGTACAAAAGGTTTGGAAGGCAAAAGTGTTGTCGAGATTGAGCGTTTTTATATCGATAAAAACCTGCATGGTCAGCAGTTGGGGCGTAAACTAATGGATTTCTGCACGAATTGGGCAAAAGAAAATAGTTTTGAAACAATTTGGTTAGGAGTCTGGGAAAACAATCCTAATGCGATACAGTTTTATAAAAAAATGGGCTTTATGTTTCTTGACAAACACGTTTTTGTGTTAGGAACAGAAGTGCAGACCGATTTTACGATGAAAAAAGATTTATGATAAACCTAAGAATAGAAAAAATAAACATTTCGGAGGTTGAAAAATTCTCGGAAGTTGCCACTCGGGCATATTTCAATCATTATCGACATCTTTGGTATGATGAAGGCGAATGGTACGCTCATAAATGCTTCAACATCAATCAATTAAGTAAAGAATTAGCTGATTCAAAAAATAAGTTTTTCTTTGCAATTCTTGATGAAAATTTAGTAGGATTTCTAAAACTTCGTCCCGAAAATCAACTGATTGGACAAGAAGGAAATGGCTTTGAAATAGAAAGAATTTATCTAACAATCGAAGCTACTGGTAGGGGAGTTGGCCGAAAATTAATGGAGTTTGCCATAGAAATGGCGATGCAGCAAAACAAAGACTATGCTTGGCTTAAAGCAATGGATAGTAGCCAAAACGCCATCAGATTTTATGAAAGTCTCGGTTTTGAAGTTTGTGGAACTTCACTCCTTGATTTCGAGCAAATGAAAACCGAATATTTGGGAATGGTAGCGATGAGGAGGAATTTACGAATGACGAATTAAAAATGACGAGTTACGAATACACGCAACGTATAAAATTCGTAAATCGTCATTCAGGTATTCGTAATCGCACGGGCGACCCCGTCGAAACTATGCCAACAGAGCCTTCACCATCGCCGAAATGGTTTTCCCGTCGGCAAGTCCAGCGAGTTCTTTAGAAGCTACGCCCATCATTTTACCCATATCCGATGGAGCAGAAGCTCCCACACGAGCCTTGATTTCTTCTAATTTGGCTTTTAGTTCGTCTTCTGAGAGCTGTTTTGGCAAAAACTCTTCGATAACAGCCAGTTCGACTAATTCTTTCTCCAAAAGGTCAGGACGATTTTGTTGACGATAAATATCCGCCGAATCTCTTCTTTGTTTAGCGGCTTTTGTAAGTAATTTTGTTTCTTCTTCACTCGTCAAGTCGCCTGTTTTTCCTTCCTTCGTTTCTTCCAACAAAATTACTTTTTTTATATCACGAAGAGCCATTAATCTAGCAGATTCACGAGCCAGCATGGCTGCTTTTATTTGGGCATCAATTGTTGTTTTTAAAGACATTTTTTTGAGAATTAATTGTATTATTTTAATAAAAACTAGTATTATATCTGTCAGATAATTTTTTGAAACACCTATTTATAACGGGTAAATATTACTTAAACAACCAATCAAACTAATATGTGAGTTTGTACTTGGCTCTCTGCTCTTTACGTTGACCTTGTTCGCTAGTTGCCAAAAGAGGTATTCACCAACCAAGTTAATTCTGAAAAGTTATGCCGAAATTCCATCAAAATTAAAAAATTAGTATTGCATTATTCAACATATTTCCGATTCAGATGATTGAGTAACTCCCTCATTTCAAAACAATTGAATCGAGCTAAACGTTTCGGGAAATTTCGTCGAAGCTGGAAAAATCAGATATGAATATTATTTTGGTAAAAATAGGAACTGATTTTGGCTCCAAATCAGTTATTTAATTATTGAACAATACAAAGTTCCGACAAAAATCTGGTAAAAGTAAGCGAAAATAGTTACTATTACCAAAAAATGAAACTTGTAACGGCAATCGGTGAAAAAAGCGACGAATCTCGCATATCTCATTCCCTTGCTCAAACTTGTAATTGTTGTTTTTTAGGAAAGAGTATGATTTTAACAAAAAAGATTAAAGAATAGCATGACGAAATTATCAGTCAATATCAATAAAATTGCGACCTTGCGAAACTCACGAGGCGGAAGCCAACCGAATGTGGTGCAGGTTGCGATTGATTGTGAAAAATTTGGGGCAGAAGGAATCACAGTTCACCCCCGACCTGACGAAAGACATATACGCTATCAGGACGTCTATGACCTAAAGCCAATCGTTACGACGGAGTTTAACATAGAAGGAAATCCTACCGAAAAGAAATTTGTAGAGTTGGTACTTGCCAATAAACCTACCCAAGTAACACTCGTTCCCGATGCACTTAATGCCGTGACTTCAAATGCAGGCTGGGATACAATTAAGCACAAAGAATTACTGAAAGATTTAGTTGAAAGCTTCAAAAGTGCGGGTTGTAGAGTTTCTATTTTCGTTGACCCAATCGAAGCAATGGTTGAAGGGGCAGTCGAAACAGGCACTGACCGAATTGAGCTTTATACCGAAAGTTACGCCCACAATTACGTCAAAAATCGTGAAGCTGCCATAAATGACTACGTTATTGCCGCAAAAGTAGCCGAACGAGTTGGTCTTGGCGTAAACGCTGGACATGATCTAAGTCTTGAAAATCTGCGTTATTTTAAACAAAATATCCCGAATCTTCTTGAAGTATCAATTGGTCACGCACTTATTTGTGATGCTCTTTATTTGGGTTTGGAAAATACAATTCAGCTATATTTGCGAGAATTGGAGTAAAAAAATGAATGATTGAGGGATAGAATTAGTGAATATTCTCTTTTACAATCAAAATCCATTGACTTATTGCTTATTGACATCTAAAAATGATAAAACCACTTTCAGTAGAGCAGTTTCTTGAAAAAGCACAAACGCTTCCAATTATTGATGTGCGTTCGCCGGGTGAGTTTGAACGTGGGCATATTGTTGGGGCGGTAAATATTCCTTTGTTCGAGAATCACGAACGAGCAGAAGTGGGTACACGCTATAAGAGAGTTGGGAAAGAGTCAGCTTTCTTGTTGGGTCTTGATATAGTTGGGCCAAAACTTTCGGGTTTTGTAAAAAAAGCTAATAAAATTGCTCCTGAAAAAGAGGTTTTGGTGCATTGTTGGCGAGGCGGAATGCGAAGTGGAAGTTTTGCAACGCTACTGAGTTCGGCAGGAATGAAGGTTTCGCTTTTAGTTGGGGGCTATAAATCTTATCGAAATTTTATTTTAGAACAATTTCGTAAACCGCTCAATATCATTATTTTAGGTGGAAAAACGGGCAGCGGAAAAACAGAGATTTTGTATGAACTTGAAAAACAAGGTGAACAAATTTTAGATTTAGAAGGCCTGGCAAATCATAAAGGCTCAGCATTTGGAATGCTCGGACAAGCTCCGCAACCAATGACCGAGCATTTTGAAAATATGCTTTATGAAAAACTCTCCAAGTTAGATACTTCGCGTCGAATTTGGGTGGAAGATGAAAGTAAAAACGTTGGTTGCTGCAATATTCCTGACGGACTTTGGCAACAAATGCGAATGGCGAACGTAGCTTTTATTGATGTTAAGAAAGAAATCCGAATCGGGCGTTTGATGAATGAATATGCTCAGTTTTCGTTTGAAGAACTTAAACAAGCTACTGATAAAATTGCAAAACGACTTGGTGGGCAACAACATAAAGATGCTGTTGAGGCCTTAGCAGAAGGTGATTTTTCGGTCGGAACTGACATTGCCCTACATTATTACGATAAAGCCTATCTGCACGGACTTTTGAAAAGAGAACCCGAAAAAGTTAGAACGTTTGAAGTGACAGAAAATAATCCTATGGCCACTGCTAGGCAACTCATCGAAGGGATTTAACATAATTTAAGACATTTTAACAATCATTATCTGCATACTTATTCTAAGTTTGTGCAACATTTTGCTTCTCAAAGTGTCATTTAACCAATTTTACAATTTAAATATAAATAATTATGAAGGCTATTTCAAAAACAGGAGTATTATTGCTACTATTTGCTGCCCCTTTTGTTTCGTTGGCACAAGAAAAAAAAGAAAAAGTACGTATTCGTATCGAACAAGAAGTTGAAGGCAAAATAACTATCAGCGAGAAAATTATCAATTCATCGGGTTTATCAAGCAGTCAAAAAGATGAAATGATTGAAAAATTCAAAGACTCGGTTTTGGCATTAAATAAAGGTAAAGCTCAAGGGGTAAAAATTGAGATTGATAACGATTCAAACTCAAATATCAATATCGAGCGAAATGATGAAAAGAAGATTGTAAAAAGATATGAGTTTAAAGATGATGTCGGTGGCGGAAATGAAGACATTGTAATCAAAAGTGGGCCGCAAGTAAGGATTTTCAAAAGAGACGGCAAAGGTGAGATTGAAAGTTTTGAGAGAGAGGCTTTTACTCACAGATTGAATGGTAATATGGAAAGCCTGCGAGATAATATGAAACATATGGGTAAAGACCTAAAGTTTGAGTTCCGCTCAATTCCCGATAATTTTTTTGATGGTGGAAATTCAGGTAGCAAAACTATCAAAAATGTAGAGGTTTTTCCGAATAACCCCAAAACAGAAATCTTAAACGTAAGTTTCAATGCTCCACAAAAAGGCGATGTAAGCATCAAAGTTTTGGATGTAAAAGGAAGCGTTATTGCAAAAGAAGAAATCAAAGACTTTTCTGGCGAATATGTAGGTCAAATCAATATTGGTAAACAAAAATCACGCACAATTTTTGTGATGATTACGCAAGGCGAAGATGGCAACGTAAAACGTGTAGTTTTACCATCTAACGAGAAATAATCTTGAGAAAACAAATAAAAAGCTCGGTTGAAACCTTCAACCGAGCTTTTTAAATTATCGTTAACAACTATTAATTGACCATTATTTGCTTGCATCTTCAATCCATTGGGTCATTTCTGCTACAATTGCATCGCTCGACCCTAAATAACCAGTACTTTTAAACTTGATTTTGCCTTCTTTATCTACACAAAATTTCGCAGGAATTCCATTTACTCCGTAACTTCCAGCTACTTCCCCACCAATATCCAAAATCACAGGAAAAGTCGTAAAACCTCTTTGTTTTACAAACGTATTAACTGTCGATTTCCATTGGTCGGCACTTACACGCTCGTAAGTATTTACAAACAAAAACTTTACGTTTGGATTGTCCTTAAATTTATCCATTGATAGTTTCATGCCTGGAAACGACATGATACACGGTCCGCACCAAGTCGCCCAAAAGTCAAGAACCACTACTTTTCCACGTAACTCTGAAAGTTTTACGCTTTTTCCATCTAAATCAACCAACGAAAAGTCAGGAGCATCTGCCCCAACTGAGCCAGCACTTCTGCGTTTTACATCTTGAATGAAAAGTTTAGCAAAAAAGTGGTTTTTACCTTCTTTTTCTAATTGACTTGCTACTTTCGCAAATGTTTCAAAGTCTTTTTCAGGATTCAAGAAATTATTAATTGCAATCAAACCAGCCAACGAAGATCCCAATTCAGCAATAATAGGTTTGATGGTTGCATTATGATTTGCTTCCGATGCTTGGTAAGCAGTCTGAATCTCTTTCTTCTTCTTTTCGTCTTTTTTCTGCGTTGCCACATCAAATTGATTTTGCAATTCTACCTGACCTTGACGGAATTTCTGTGATTCTGCCACAACCATATTAAATTTAGCCATCATTGGTGAGCCGTCTACGGCATATGAACCGGGCTTATCAGGCGTATTAAAGCCATCCGCAGTAATCGTTAGCGTTTCACCACCGTCAAGAATCAAACCTATCATTTGTTGGTCAGCGATATTGATTTGATAAATACCCGGCTCAGACATTTTGCCTTTGAAAGCAAAACTATTATCTGCTGAAAGAGCCATAGAATCAATTTTAAGTGGAATATTTCGGTCGTTCATTCGCTCCAAATAAACCTTTCCGGTCACTGTTGACTTTACTTTTCCGCTAATATTATACGTACTTTCTGCACCAGTTGGGGCATTTGCTTGAGGTTGTGACTGACAAGCCATTCCGCTGATTACCAAGCATATAGCAATAATAATGTGTTTCATAAATCTATATTTTATTAAAAATTATATTCTTTAAGACAATGCCGCCATCAATAACTCATTTGTGCGTTTTGGGTCGGCTGAGCCTTTCGATTTTTTCATTACTTCTCCAACAAACATGCCAAGTAAACCTTTCTTTCCGCTCTTATATTCTTTTACTTTTGCTTCATTGTTAGCAAGAACTTCGTTGATTAACGCTTGTAATGTATCGGTATTGCTTTCTTGAATCAAATTGTTGCTTTCTGCGAGTTTCAATGCCGATATCGTTGGGTTTTCGAGCATCAAAGGGAATAGTTTTTGTGAAGCTGCCGAACTACTGATTTTGTTTTCATCAACCAAGGATATAATTTCTACCAATTGGCTTGGTTTTAATCTAAAATCAGCAATTTCAATGCTATTTTCGTTCAAATATCCTTTAATTGTTGACGTAAGCCAATTCGATGCAGCTTTGTAGTTTTGCGTAAGTTTACAAACCTCCAAATAATAATCCGCCATTTCTTTTGTATCGGTAATTGTTACGGCGTGTTCGTCGAGAATACCAAATTCTTTTGTGAATTTTTCGAGTAATTCACTCGGTAAGGCAGGCATTTGTGCTTTGATTTCGTTCATCCATTCGTCCGAAATTCTTAGCGGAGCTAAATCAGGTTCAGGGAAATAACGATAATCGTTCATTGTTTCTTTCAAACGCATGCTGTAAGTTTGACCGTTATCGGCATCAAACATTCTGGTTTCTTGAATTACCTTTCCGCCTGATTCGATTAACGCAACTTGGCGTTTGTATTCAAATTCGGCAGCATGTTGTAGGTTACGAATTGAATTCATATTTTTGATTTCCACCTTCGTACCAAATTCGGTCGTGCCTTCTTCACGAATCGAAATGTTTAAGTCGGCACGCATTGAGCCTTCTTCCATATTTCCGTCGCAAATACCTAAATAACGAACTATTTTACGAATTTCAGTCAAGTAAGCACCCGCTTCCTCGGGGCTACGCATACACGGCTCCGAAACGATTTCAACGAGTGGCGTACCTGCACGATTATAATCTAAAAGCGTAAAAGCATCACTACCATCGTGAACCGATTTTCCTGCATCTTCTTCAAGGTGAATGTGGTGAAGCTCTAAAGTGCGTTCTCTGAAACCTTTGCCATCTTTTAGACGAATTTTCACTTCTCCACCTTTACAAATTGGATATTTATCTTGCGAAACTTGATAACCTTTTGGAAGATCAGGATAAAAATAATTTTTACGGTCGAAATAATTGTTTCTATTGATTTCGCAACCACAAGCCAAGCCCATACGAATGGCAAATTCGACTGCTTTTTTATTCAATTTTGGCAAAACGCCAGGGTGTCCAAGCGTGATTACACTAATATTTGTATTTGGTTCGCTACCAAATTTATTGGTTTCTGATGCGAATATTTTACTTTCGGTCGCCAATTGGCAATGAACTTCTAAGCCAATAACAATTTCGTATTTCATGAAGGATTTTTATTAATGCAGCGGCAAAAACTTTGCCATTAAGAAAACTACGTTTCTTAACTAAAATACAAATTTATGGTTTTTAGCTGAAATTGTAATAAAAAATGTAGGACAGGTTTTTATCGGAGTTGCGGTCAACCCTGTCGAAAGTGTAGAATAAGTTTTTTTGAAAATATTGACAGGTTGCAATCCTGTCCTACATAATATTGTTGTAAATATCTTTTATGTATGACCATTTCCAATCTTCCATTTGTTTACAAAGGTTTGCTTTTACTGGGTTATTGAGAACGTAAATCAAAATTCTGTCTAATTCCTTATCATCACGGATTAATCTATCATAGCTTTCATCTTGCCAAAATTTGCCTGTTTCGCCTAATAATTTGTTACATTCTCTGGCAGAAAATCTTTTTATTGAGTGCATGATTTCTTGAAGATACGGAGGGGTGTCGATTTCTGTGTCATCAAATAACCTCAGAACAACATGAACATGATTCGACATGATACAGTAAGCAAAAAGTTCAAGGCATTTACCATCCCAAAAGTGCAGAGTGTCTGCTACAATTTTTGCTAAGGAATCGCTTTTAAGATAATGTTTCCCCCCTGAATAATTATCAAGAAATTTGTCTTTTTTGGCAAAGATTATTTTTCCGAGTTGGTCTAAATCTTCTTTTTTATTTTTGGAGAAAAGCATAATTTTTTCCTTTTCTAAATTATACTCTTGTTCCCATTGCTCATAAATTTCTTTAGGAACGCATCCATGAAGATTGAAAGTTACAAAAATTAAACCTCCAAGTGGCTAAAAATGAGGTAGATGTCTCTCATGAAATTCATCCATATTTTGTAGGACAGGTTTGCAACCTGTCAATTTTAGTATTAATACTTATTCTACGCTTTCGACAGGTTGCAAACCTGTCCTACAAGTTTTTATCAACTATTTCTTCTACCCGTTTCTTGATGGTGAGTTGAACCGAATCTTTCGCAAAAACAAAAATGGTGAGAATAATGGCATAAATACCAAACATAATCAAAAAGCCAAGCCAAGAACTTTTGAGTAAATAGTTGATGCCGAGGGCAATCAGAATACTAAGAAAAATTACAACTACGATGCCGAGTATAAACGTAATGAGGGCATATGCTGCTTTTACAGCAATGCCTTCAATTTTATCTTGAACATTAAGTTTAGTTAATTCAAATTTTGCCTCAATGAGTTTTACGAGATTTTCTTTTAACTCACCTATTTTCAAAAAATCAGACATAGCAATTGGGAAATTACGAATTACGATTTACGAATTACAATTTCTCATAACTCGTCAATTTAACAATTATGTCTGCAAGGTAGAAAAAACGTGGGTTTTGGCAAAATTAGTTATTAGTTTACAGTGGGAAGTAGGTAATTTTATTGCCGATTGCCCACTGTAAACTGCTGACTTTACTCTTCTTCACCACCAAAACGTCCACCGCCTATTAGGTTTCCGAAGAAAAGGGTATTTAGGAAAAGTTTGTTTGTACCATACCAAAACGCTCTAAAATTTGGGTTCTCAGATAATGCAATTACTCGACCAGAACCTACATTTAGCGTAATGGCCGCTGGAGAGTTTTTGATGAGTTTCTCATTTTTTGTATGCACATAACCTGCCAATAAAGGATTTGCGGTGAAAACCATCGGTGTATTATAAGGATTTTTAGTGTCTTCCATGAATATATTATTATCCTTAAACAAAGCTAATTTGCTCTGTTGATAACCAAAACACAAAGGATGCGTCGGGTCGATTTTTGCTTCGAAGATTGTTCCTGCTGTTTCTAATGCACCTGTATATTTTTCTTGTAGGTTATACGGACGTTTTTCTCCGTTTCCGTTATTGTCGGGCTTTTCTTTAACGCTTATGTTAGCGATTTTTTTAGCTGAGACCCATTCAACCGCATCGGTCATTGCTACCAAAACTCCGCCACTTTGCACAAAACGCTTTATCTTTTCGTCAGAAAGTGCATTGTAGTTGCCACCAGCCAAAACAATATGCGTGTATTTATCTAAACTTGTTCGGTTGGCAGTTTCAATATCAGCGACTGTTAATGGAATATTGATACGTTGGTCAAGTAAGTGCCAAATTTCACCTGCATCAGTCGATTGTACACCCGCACCGCCCAACATTAATACTTTTGGTAAACGTACTTTTTTAAACTTTTCGCTTCCAAAGTCAATTCCTTGAGGAGTTAGACCCGTCGGAACTGCGTAAAAATCTACACCATCACGCTCAGAAAGGGTTTGAAGCAAGGCCGATGGGTCAGAGCCATTACTAAAAATCTGAATTGTACCATAATCAAAAGTGCGTTCTTTTCCTTCTACAATCACCGAAAGCGGTTCGGTTGCTACTTTTAGGTTGTAACCTTTTTTCAACAATTCGTAAGCAGCACGTGGAGCGTAATAGCTATTCCATTCAAACAAATATGCGTATTGACTTTTTCCGATAACTTTTCCTTTCGGGAAATCATTCTTGTCAACTTTTTCTCCCAATGAAACCGCTGTTTTTGCTTCTGATGTTGGAACATTCATGCAATATTGCAGCGACCAAGCCGAAATATCATAGAATAAACTGTCTTCAAATTTGGTACGCTTTTCAAACATTGACTTGATAAGGCGGTGTTGTGGTTGATTCATCGGCACAACGTAGGCATTTTCTTTGCTGAAAGCAATTCCATCTTGGTTTTCGTCTTTTCCCAAGCGATATACATCAATTTGGTTGCGTTTTAGCATATTTATCATTTCCCAAGTTTTTATGGCATCATTACCGCCACCAAAAACGTAGCCTTTAACTGCATCAGTCGAAGCTTCTTTATAAAAATTTCTCATGTGGTCGAGTAATTCAACACGCATTTCGCGAGCTGCACGGAGCGTAGAGAAAGTAGCCGTAACTTGGTTACGAACTGTAAACTGAAAACTCAAAATCCCGTTAGTAGTTTCTTGCAAATGTCCACGAGACGATGCTTGTTCAAACAATATTCCAACTGAACCGTTTACATCAGGAAGCGTAGAGCCTTTTCCATAGTAAAAATCATCGTAGTTTTCTTGTGTATAATAAGCCGAACCGATTTTGTCGAGTCCAACGGCTTGGTATTTTCCGAATTTGATGGTTAAATCAATATTTTTCTTGGGCGTAAGTGGGTGCGTACGTGCAGGAATACCAGGTTGAAAGAAGAATGTTGAAGCCGAACCCATTTCGTGGTGGTCGGTCAAAATATTTGGTCGCCAGTCATAAAACTTCACTAAACGCCCCTTACTTTCAGGCATTTGTTGATAAAGCCAGTCACGATTGAGGTCGAACCAATAGTGATTTGAGCGTCCACCTGGCCAAGTTTCGCTAAATTCACGGCTGTTTACATCGCTCACTAAATTGGTGCTACGATTGATATTTACCCAAGTTGCAAAACGATTTCCACCATCTGCATTAATAACTGGGTCGATTAAAATAACTGTTTCGTTCAATAAAGAATCAACACCTGCACCTTGAGCGGCGGCCAAATAATAAGCTGACATTAGATTTGAGTTAGTCCCACTTGCTTCGTTGCCGTGTACTGAGTAACCCATCCAAACCACAATTGGCATTTTTTGTAGGTCTAAACCACTTGATTGTGAAGGATTAACCAATTTTTGGTGTTCAGCCTTGATTTGGTCGAGTCGAGCATGATTTTCGGGAGAAGTAACTGTAACAAGGATCAACTCACGGTTTTCAAAAGTCTTGGCATAAGTTTCAATTTTGAAACGATTCGACAAGCGAGCCAATTCTTTCATGTAAGTGATTGTCTCATAAGGAGTTACGTGCTGTTCTCCGACTTGATAACCCAAAAATTTCTGAGGTGTCGGAATTTTAGCATCATACGTTATGTTTTGAGGCAAATAATAATTATCAGTAACTTGGCCAAATGCCTGACTAATAAGTAGTTGAAACAATAATAGGTAGAGTAGGATGTTTTTTTTCATGTCGAGAAGTTTATATTTTTTAAACAAAGAAATGTAGAAAAACCTGTAAAACAAAAAAGCCTCTGACGTAGAGGCTTTTTTTATAGACAACAATACCTATAACCTCGTGAAAAACGGTTTGAACGTCTTACAAGGTAGGAATCATAGATGTTTTTTACTTAAAATTTTAGTTAGAAGCCTTTAGTTTTGCTTCAATCGTTTGTTGTGTGTGTGGTACAGCTCTCAAACGTTCTTTCGGAATCAATTTTCCAGAATCACGACAAACGCCGTAAGTGCCATTTTTGATTCTGATTAAAGCTGCTTCTAACTGCTGGGCAAATTTTTGCAATCTTCCTGCCGATTGGCTTAACTGCTCTTTTTCGCTTACATCTGCACCGTCTTCCATTAGTTTTGTACTATTGGCGGTATATTCTGTGCCATTATCATTTTTTCTACTCAAAGTTTCTCTGATAAAATTCAGTTCGTTGCGAGTTGCTTCCAGTTTTTGAGTAATAATTGTCTCAAACTCCTTTAGCTCATCCTCTGAATAGCGGGTTTTTTCTTCAACTGCGGCCATAATTGTAAAGCAGTAAACGTTTATTTTTGGGTTTTTGAAAAATCCCACAAATATAGTGTTTTGATAGGCTGAAACAATATTCTTATACGATTTCTTAAAATAACCTAAAAAAAATTTATTTAAAGGTAATTTTAGAAAAACAATAAATTATTTGGTTTTGTTAAAGAAAGCAAAAGGCTCATAAGGTATATTCACCAAATAAGCTGATAAAAAATTAGTGTTAAATTTAACGATTTTAAGAAATACTTTATTTTTTCTAAGTTTGTACTGTGAAACCACATTCACATACAAAATATTATTCCGAAATATGACATATATAGAACCAGCTCCAATCAAGGATAAAGAGAATCCGTTGGAATCAATGATGCAACGATTCGACGCTGCCGTGAAGATTCTCGGTATTAGCGATGAAATGTATTATATTCTGAAAGTACCTGCTCGTCAAGTGACTGTAGGCTTGCCCGTGACGATGGATAACGGTCAAATTAAGGTTTTTGAAGGCTACCGAGTGATTCACTCAACGATTTTGGGGCCAAGTAAAGGCGGTATTCGCTTCGACCCAGCCGTAAATATTGATGAGGTAAGGGCATTAGCGGCTTGGATGACCTGGAAATGTGCCGTTGTTGATATTCCTTACGGTGGTGCCAAAGGTGGAATTGCCTGTAATCCACGGGAAATGTCGGTAGGAGAAATTGAGCGTTTAATGCGTGCCTATACGATTTCGATGCTCGATATTTTCGGACCAGACAAAGACATCCCCGCCCCAGATATGGGTACAGGCCCACGCGAAATGGCTTGGTTGATGGATGAATATTCAAAAGCAAAAGGAATGACCGTAAATGCAGTAGTTACTGGCAAGCCATTGGTTTTAGGCGGTTCGTTGGGTCGTACGGAAGCAACTGGTCGTGGTGTAATGGTTTCGGCTTTGGCAGGAATGGAAAAATTACGATTGAATCCGTATCGTGCAACCGCAGCTGTGCAAGGTTTTGGTAATGTTGGCTCGTGGGGGGCAAAACTTTTGCAAGAAAAAGGAGTTACGATTTGTGGTTTAAGCGATATTTCGGGTGCATACTACAATCCGAGAGGAATTGATGTTGAAAAAGCGATAGCCTACCGAAATGCCAATAACGGCACGCTCGAAGGCTTCAAAGATGCTGAGTTGATTTCAAACGAAGAGCTTTTGGCTCTCAATGTTGATGTATTAGTTCCTGCAGCGAAAGAAGACGTAATTACGCACGAAAATGCGGGTAATATTCAAGCAAAACTTATCGTAGAAGGTGCCAATGGCCCGACTTCGGCTAGTGCTGATGATATTATCAATCAAAAAGGAATCATGGTTGTTCCTGATATTTTGGCAAATGCGGGCGGTGTTACGGTTTCGTATTTTGAATGGGTACAAAATCGCATTGGTTATAAATGGGCTTTAGACCGAATCAACCGTCGGTCAGATCGTATGATGAAAGATGCTTTCGATAATGTATTTGAAACTTCACAAAAATACGGTGTTTCTCTACGTTTGGCGGCATACATTGTGGCTATTGATAAAGTAGCAAGTACTTATAAGTTTAGAGGAGGATATGGTTGAGCCTCGTAAAATACTTTCATATTTCTAATGCCCTGCTACCGATCTCGGTATTGCTTGGCTCTAAAACCTACGAGGTCTTTTTCTGACTTTGCAGGTTTTTTTTATTAATAGAGAGTATTTTATACTGTAAAAACCCACTGTGTTTGTAGCTTTGTAAAAAACAATAAAAAAATGGAAAAATATCTTTCAGTACTTTTAATACTTTTAAATTTATCCTGTACTTTTGAACGTTTGGAAAATACTTCTCAGATTGTTGACCAAATGGACGATTATAAAGTAAAACGAGTATCGGCCACGCAAATTACTTATCAAGTAGAGGAAATGGGAGCAGAGATTTCAAAGGCTTTGACGGCAGATTTTGCGATTCAGATGAAAAATGTTAATTCTGCACGAAGAGAAGAACTTTGTCAGTTGAATAATATGAAGCTTATCGACTCATTATCAGAAAGATATGATTTGAAAGTCAGACTTTTGGGACAGCCTGATATTGGAAGTAATAAGCAACTTTATGTAAAAGAAAAAGAAGTTTTAGAAGCTTATGCCGATAATGCCTCAAAAAAGCTCGAAATGAGTGATAATATTCAGAAAATCGGCGACTCTCTTTTTGTTTATACTTCGCCAATTCCATACAAAAATGGTGTTGGAAAATTATGTTTTGCTGATGATTCGGGCTTTGCAATTTGGAGTATTATTCTGAAAAAATCTGAAGTTATCAAATCAATCAATGTGAAAGCTTTGAGAAAGAAGAATATAAAATAATGTAGGACAGGTTTTCAACCTGTCAATAGCGTAGAATAAGATTTTTAAAAAGTAAAAGGGTGAGATTTCGGTCTCACCCTTTTATTGTTTGTAGTATTTTTTCAATTTTAAATTAAATGCAAAGTGGAATTGTACTCCACAAATCAAAGTCCAAATTTCGCAGAAAGCTCTAACATTCTCTCGATTGGTTTGCGGGCATCGGCCAACATTTTCGCTGGGAGATTTATTTCTGGCGTTTCATCTCTTAAACACAAATATAGTTTTTCGAGCGTATTGAGCTTCATATGTGGGCAGTCAGAGCAAGCCTTGCACGCATGACCATTTTTTGAGGTTGGTGCTACATAAAATTTCTTTTCAGGAGCAGACTTACGCATTTGGTGCAAAATTCCTGACTCAGTAGCCACTATAAATTCTTGATTCGGACTATTGATAACATGTTTCAAAAGTCCTGTGGTTGAGCCAATGTAATCAGCTAATTTTAGTACCGATTCTTCACTTTCTGGGTGAGCCACCACTTCAGCGTTGGGATGTTTGGCTTTCAAGTCGGTAATCATTTTTCCCGAAAAAGTCTCGTGAACCATACACGCACCGTCCCAAAGTAGCATGGGGCGGCCTTCCGCGTTACGGCCAGTTACACGATTGATGTAGCCACCCAAATTTTTATCTGGAGCAAAAATTATTTTTTGGTCTTTCGGGAAGCTTTCAACGATTTTTACAGCATTACTACTCGTACAAACCACATCCGTAAGCGTTTTTAGTTCTGCTGAACAGTTTACATAAGAAATAACAATATGGTCTGGGTGCTGGTCTTTGAAGGCCTTAAACTCCGCATAAGGAGCTGATTCTTCTAGCGAACAACCGGCGTTGAAATCTGGTAAAATTACTTTTTTATTTGGTGAAAGAATCTTGGCAGTTTCTGCCATGAAACGAACTCCCGCAAATACAATCATATCAGCATCGGTTTTGGCTGCTTGCTGCGAAAGTCCCAAGCTATCGCCAATATAATCGGCAATGTCTTGAATCTCGGCAATTTGGTAATAGTGAACCAATAAAACCGCATTTTTTTCTTTTTTCAACCGTGCGATTTCGGCAACATAATCAATTTTTTCAGCGACCATCTTAAACTATGATTTATCAGATTGTTATGATTGTTTTTGAATTTTTGAAATGAAAACTATTTGTTTTCTTGTAAAAACGAGTAAAAAAACGGAAATAATTAACATTTCTGTGTACTGTTGAGCGGAACGCAGCCTGCCATCAACCGTTGACTTTTCTTATTTACAAGCAAACTCCCATATTTTGTACATGTTTACAGTCCCGAGTTTGTCCAAATATGTTTCTTTGATTTTATTTCCATTTAAATCATATTCAAATGTACGAACACTTATGACTTGATTGTTATAGAAATAATTTTCTTTTGTCATATTACCAATTACATCGTATTCGTAGGTAAAATAATAATCAATCTGTCCTTTACCATTGAGTCGAGTTTTTTGAATAAGTTTACCCGTTGGGTCGTATGCGTGCTTTGTTTCAGCAAAAACTACATTATTTCTCAAGGTTTTATCTCTTATCAAATTTCCTGCTATATCATACATAAAATCGGTTTGGGTTGTAACTTTATCTGTTGCATCGAAATGCACATCTTGGGTGAGTTTTCCTTGAATAGAATAAATTTTGGTATCCGACATCAAAATTTTCCCATTGATGTCTATTACTTCCTTTTTTAGTAGTTGTCCCTTGGCGTTGGTGCTAGTAATTTCTCGGAATGTTTCGGTTTTTCCATCTTCTGCATAGAAAACCTGAGTTTTCAAAGTGCCGTTTAATGACAAAGTGTTGAACGAAAGAAGATTTACACCTGTACTGGCCGACTCTTGCAAGAGTTGCCCCGTAGCATCAAATACTTTTTTAATGACTCTCTTTACTTCGTTATTTCGTTTGTAAGTAATAACCGTGTTATTTCCCGCAAAATCATATTCGTAAACGTATTCTTCTGTATAATTTCCCGTATTTATACTCGAAAAATTACTGGTTTGTTTCAGAATTCGCCCTTGTTTATCATACGTTTTTGTAAACTCTTGCTCTCTTACACCTTGACGAAAAAACGAATAGCTGGTTTCTGGACAAGTGCCAACCGCTTGTAAGTCAACTTGTGCGGTTGCAAGAAAAGGAACAAATCCTAAAACTATTTTGATGAATTTCATGTCTATTTGAATATTGTGGAGCGATTGGCCGAATCGCAGTTCTAAATCAGACCCAAAAGAAATTTTACTTTTATTTATACGAAATTACTACTTTTAATACAAACATTATAATTGAATATTATTCAATGGCAAAGATTATATTATTTAGACACAAATTTAAGAAATACGTAACACAAATTTTAACGATTAGGATGGCAACAAATTTTATAAAACATGCTTTTTTAACAATTATCGCTAGTGTAATTGCTTTGGGCTGTGGCGATACCGTAACAAAAAAAGAGTATAAGTCGCCAGATGAAGAGTATCGTGAACTTTTTAGGGAAGTACAACTAAAAGTAGTTTTTGCGGATACAAAAACTTTTCCTGATTGTGTGCCTAAGATAAAGGCAGAAGAGATTTTGAAAAAATACGGAGAGCAGAAAAAATCAAAAAAATTCGATTTGAGAAAATTTGTGCTGGAGAATTTCACGATGCCTTCAAACGGAAATAGTAATTACGTAAGTAATCCTAAAAATTCGGCGGAGCAACATATCAGTGAATTATGGTCGGTTTTGACTCGAAAACCCAAAGATATTGGTGGAACGCTTGTGCCTTTATTAAAGCCTCACGTGGTACCAAATGGCAAATTTAGTGAAGTGAATTATTGGGATAGTTATTTTACGATGCTTGGTTTGCAAGTTTCGGGAAAGGACTCTTTAATGTCGAATACAGTTTTGAATTTTGCTCAATTGATTCAAGATTTTGGACATATTCCGAGCGGAAATCGTAGTTATTATTTCAGCCGTTCGCAGCCACCATTTTTTACTTCTATGGTAAAGCTTTTGTCTGAAATGAAAGGGCATGAAGATAAATTGGTGCAAACATTACCACAAATTCAGCGAGAATACCAGTATTGGATGGCAGTTGAAAAAGGTGGAGAAGATGCTCAAAAGCAAAATGAAGCACGTAAAAAAGGTGATAAAGCTTACCGAAAAACAGTTTTTATTGGTAAAAATGATATGCTTAACCGCTATTATGATGAAAAAGACACTCCTCGCCCCGAAGCTTACAAAGAAGATATACTAATTGCTAGTAAATCAGGCAGAAAAGTAAATCAAGTTTTTCGAGATTTGCGTTCGGGAGCAGAATCGGGTTGGAGTTTTTCGAGCCGTTGGCTGGGTGATATACAAAATCTTTCAACTATACATACTACGGATATTCTACCTGTTGATTTGAATGCTATACTTTATGATATGGAGTTGACGCTTGCAGCTATTTATAAAGCCAAAAATGAACTAGAATATGCAAAAAGTTTAGAACAATTGGCCATTAAACGTAAAGCAATTTTTGATAAATATTTTTGGAATGAGGCCGCAGGTTTCTATTTCGACTATGATTTTGTGGCAGGAAAACAAACCAATGTTTATTCTTTGGCGGCAGTTTATCCATTGTTCTTCAAACTCAGCACACCAGCCCAAGCCGAAAAAGTTGCTAAAGTATTAGAAACTAAATTTTTGCAAGCAGGTGGTTTAATGACATCTTTAAATCAAACAAATCAGCAATGGGATGGGGCAAATGGTTTCGCTCCGTTGCAATATTTGGCCATTCAAGGTTTACGAAATTATGGTTTTAATGATTTAGCTAATAAAATCAAACAAAATTGGGTCGCTAATAATCTCAAAGTTTATAAAGCTACTGGCAAAATGGTTGATAAATATAATGTCTCAGATTTATCGGGTGGAGAATATCCTCGCCAAGATGGTTTTGGCTGGACGAATGGGGTTTTGCTCAAATTACTTTCTGAGAAGTAGGGAACTGTTTACCACGGAGGCACGGATTACACAGAACTTCACTGAGAATATGCTCTGTGTTTCTTCGTGTTCTCTGTGCCTCTGTGGTAAAAAACTACTTCATCCCAGCATTAGCCAAATCCTTATAGCCACCGCCTGTTAGGTTATAAATGTACTTAAAACCAGCTTGTTGCAAGATTGGTGCGGCTTTACTGCTTCGTCCTCCAACGGCACAGTAAATGAACACAGGCTTGTTTTTATCTAATTTTTCGATTTGTTGCTTGAAAGCGGCATCATTGAAGTTGATACAATTTGAAGAGGCAATTTTGCCAGTTTCCCACTCTTGAGGTGTGCGTACATCAAGTAGTTGGGCATTTTTTGTGGTTTTTGCCTTGGCAATAAATTCTTGTGGAGTAAGGTTTGTTGTTTGTGCCTTACATATGCTCAATGAGGCAACAAGAAAAAAGAGAATAAGATAAAACGAGTTTTTCATAGTTAGAGATTAAGTTTATAATTTCAAAAGTATTGAAATATTCTATATTTCACAAAAAAACAGCAGAAACCATTGGCTTCTGCTGTTTTTCTATATCGAACAGTTTATTATTCTATATTTTATCTCAATTGGAATTGAACACGAGTATTAGATTTTTTACCATCTGGTGTAGTATAATCTGTACTTGGGTCTTCATCTCCTTGGCCTTCATAAGTCATACGGGCTTTGCTAATACATTTTTTCTTCAAGAAATAAGCGTAAATAGCACAAGCACGAAGCTTAGCCGAACGAAGGTTTGTGGCTGAACTTGAACCATCATTGAATGCTGAGATGTGCAAGATACTATCTGGACATCTTTGCAATAACGAACAAACTCTGTCAAGTTTTTTGTATGAAGCAGGCTTTAATTTGTTTGTTCCGCTATAGAATTCGATTCCTTGAGCTGCGAAAGTCAATTCATCCAGTTCTGATTGAGAAATCTCACAACCACTTGCAGTTTTATAACCTTTCGGTACTAATTGACCATTTACATATCCTTCTGGGCAACCATCGTTTGATGCTAAACCAGCTAAGTCTGGACATTTGTCTTGAGCATCAGCTACACCATCTTTATCACGGTCAGGGCAACCTTTTGCCGAAGCAACACCTTTAACTGTTGGACAAGCATCGTCTTTATCAGCAATGCCGTCGCCGTCAGTGTCAGGGCAACCATTCAATGAAGCAGGACCAGCTTCGTTAGGACAAGCATCATCTTTATCAGCGATACCATCACCATCCGAATCAGGGCAACCTTTCAGTGCTTTCACACCGGCTACATCTGGACAAGCATCGTCTTTGTCAGCAACTCCGTCTTTATCACGGTCAGGACAGCCTTTCAATGCTACTGTACCAACTTGTGTTGGACATTCGTCATCTTTATCAGCGATACCGTCACCGTCAGTATCTGGGCACCCTTTCAAAGCCATTGGGCCAGCTTGCGTAGGACAAGCATCATCTTTGTCAGGAATACCATCACCGTCAGTGTCTGGGCAACCTTGGAATTTACGTAAACCTTTTTCAGTAAGGCAAGCATCACAACGGTCAACAACACCATCCTTATCACCATCTTTATCACCAAAACGATATGAACCGAGTAAATTGGCTACTAAATAACCATCGTTATATGCTTTTCCTTTTGGCTCGAAAGCCGTACCAGTTCCGAGAGCAGTTGTCGAAATTTTTGTTCCATCTAAATAATCAGAGAAAGCATAACGATAACCAACTTCTGCTCCAATAGTAAATCTTTCGGCAGCATTGTATTTCAAACCAACACCAAAAGGAAGGATTAAGGCAGCTTTTTTCAAGTTTGCTTGGTCTTGGTCGAACAAACGTGCTACCACATATTTTCGGGGATCATCATCCTGTAATGCTCCGTTTTGTGCAACAACTGTTGGGTTTGTGAACGCAGCTCCTATACCACCGAAGAGGTAAGGAGAAAGGGTTTTGCGGAAAGTTCCGTCACAAGTATATTTTCTTTCTTTTAAAGGATAAAATTCACCCAATAAAGATAATTCAGTTAATGGTGATTTAAATTTCAAACGACGATAGTCCCATCGGCCGTCTGGCTGGTCAAGGTCATTTCCTGCTAATCGTCCTAAAAATAATTGGGCACGTAATGCAAAATAGTCGTTAATATGACGACGAACAAAAGCACCAATCATAATGCTGTTTGCAGAAGCATACGGTCTACTACAGTGCATATCACCAAAATACTGATTGACACCAAGCGGAATACCCACTTCCCACTTGTAAGGTTTACACACCTTACAAGAATCTTGTGCCTGAGTTGATAGCGATAATGTTAATAACGCTACAAAAAGGAATGTTACCTTCTTCATGTTGGGGAAATTTTATTGTTTTCTTCTAAGAAATAATATTGAAATTGGACTAATAGACAGATTTTAAGTCACAATTTAAACGTAATATTTAGCAAAGAAAAAAAAAATTGTTAGAAATTTCTAAAAAAAACTATATTATTTTGCCAAAAATGATTAATCGGCCATTAATGTCTTTTAAAAATTCCAGCTAAATCAATAATGAATGCATATTCCATTGCTACTTCTTTTAGCGAGGCAAATCTGCCCGATGCTCCGCCGTGTCCAGCCTCCATATTTGTGTGCATCAATAATAGATTATTATCGGTTTTTAAGGAACGAAGTTTGGCTACCCATTTGGCAGGCTCAAAATATTGAACTTGTGAATCGTGGAGTCCTGTGGTTACGAGTAAGTTGGGATAATTCTTAGGCTCAACGTTATCATAAGGAGAATAGGAGAGCATATATTCATAAAAATCTTTGTTTTTTGGGTTGCCCCACTCTTCAAATTCTCCAGTGGTGAGCGGAATAGTTTCATCGAGCATCGTTGTCACGACATCTACAAAAGGCACAGCCGCCACCACACCATAATACAAATCTGGTCGAAGATTGATGATTGCTCCCATCAGAAGGCCACCAGCACTTCCTCCGAGTGCAAAAAGTTTTTCGGGGCTACAATATTTGTTTTTGATAAGAAAATCTGAACAATCGATAAAATCATAGAAAGTATTCATTTTCTTGAACATTTTTCCGTTTTCGTACCATTCACGACCCATTTCTTGTCCTCCTCTGATATGAGCAATTGCGTATACAAAACCACGGTCGAGCAAACTTAGGCGGCTTGAACCAAAGGTTGCATCGGTTGAGTAGCCGTAAGAGCCATAAGAATATTGTAATAGTGGTGCTGTGCCATCAAGTTTGGTATCTTTTTGATAAACTATTGAAACTGGTACTTTTGCTCCGTCACGCACAGTCACAAAAACCCTTTCTGAAACATAGTTTTCTTTATTAAATCCGCCCAAAACTATTTGTTGTTTCTTTAATTCTTTGGTTTGGGCGTTCATGTCATAATCAAATGTCGAGTTTGGTGTAGTTAATGAAGTATAGCTGTAACGAAGAATATTGGTATAAAAACCTGGGTTTGAGCCAATGTTTGCATCGTAAGTGGGTTCGCCAAAATTAAGGTAATGCTCCAATTTTGTAGCATGATTAATGATACGGATTTGGCTAAGACCTTGGTTTTTCTCTTGAACTACCAAATGATTTTTGAAAACCTCAATTTCTTCTAAATAAACCTCTGGTCGATGCTCAATGACGGTTTGCCACTTCGATTTATCGTTGCTTTCATGCTCATTTACCTCCATTAATTTAAAGTTAAAAGCATTGTCGTTATTGGTTTTTACGTAAAATTTGTTGTCGAAATGCTCAATCTCGTATTCGTGTCCTCGCTCACGAGGGAGAAACGTTTTGAATTTACCAGTTAGATTATCAGCTTCCAAAAGTTGATATTCTGACGCAATTCCATTGTGGTCGCTAGCGATAGCAATATATTTCTTCGATTTCATTCGATAGAGACCCATGTAATATTGGTTATCTTTTTCTTCATAAACCAAAACATCGGTTTTTACGTCAGTTCCCAAGATGTGTCGCCAAACTTGATAGCCCAAAAGCGTCTTTTGGTCACGTAAAATGTAGAAAAAGGTCTTACTATCAGTTGCCCAAGCGTAGCTTCCACCTTCTGTATTTTTAATTTGGTCTTTATAAATTTCGCCAGTTTTCAGATTTTTAAATCGAACTGTATAGTTTCTACGGCTGATTGTATCTACACCGTAAGCAATGATTTCGTCGTTATCTGTAATTTCGTAGCCACCAATACTGAAATACTTTTTGCCTTTACCAATTTCATTGCCATCGAGTAGAATTTCTTCATCAGTTTTAAGACTTTCTTTTTTTCGACAATATATCGGGTATTCGCCACCCTCAACATATTTTACATAATAAAAGTATTCACCATCCTTTACAGGAACCGACTCATCTTGCTCCTTGATTCGGCTCTTCATTTCCTCAAAAAGTTTTTCTTGTAAAGGCTTTATTGGCGACATGATTTTATCTAAATATTCATTTTCTTCATTCAGATAAGCAATTACATCGGGGTTTTCGGGGTCGTTGAGCCAATAATAATTATCAATACGATTATGGTTGTGAATGACTATCTCTTTTGGTTTTATTTGAACAGTAGGAGCTATTAGTCCAATGTTTGTCATGCTTGAATGGTTACTCATATTTGTGAGAAATATATTATCGAATATTGATATTTGTGAAACACTATTTTACAGAAACACAACAAAAGTAAGGGATATCTTTTATCGTTTGGTTAAAAAAATCTTAACATATAAAGATATTGCAGTAAATTTTTAGAACTGCAACGAGGACTATTCTGATGATGTAGACGTTCACAGATTATCTGCGAAAATCTATACTAAATTTTTTTATCAGTTTCATATGTTTTCCATTGTATAACATGCGATAAAACGTTTATAATTCTGAAAAATATGCTGAGAAAAAATATTGATTGAAGGAAAAATAAAGACATTTTATAGAAAAATAAAAAAAATAACGATTTTTACAATTAATATTACGCACAGAAAACAAAATTATCATCTATACAAATTATAACCATCTATAAATCTAATGAAAAAACAGAGTTTTGTTATTATAATTTTAGTAATCATTGCTGCTCTTTCTTCTTTCAAAATAAAGAGAGATAGTCTTGAAGACGTTTTTGTTAAAATCAATCAGGATGTGCTTTATCGTGGTCGTTCGTACGAAACGCTCGGTGAAGCAACATCAACAATTGGTCATCGACTCACAGGAAGCACTAATGGCAAAAAAGCTGAAGAATATACCTATAAACTATTTAAAGAATATGGTTTTGTAGATGTAAAGTATCTGCCTTTTGAGGTTGAATCTTGGGCGAGAGATACTGTAAGTTTGGCAATCGTACCAAAGGGAAGCGATAATTTTCGTGATGTGGAGGTTGTAGCTTTGGCACATTCGCCAGTTTCTTCGCATTTACAAGGGTCAATTGTTGATTGTGGCGATGGAATTGAGTCTGATTTTGAAAAAGTAAAAGCTGATATAAAAGGTAAAATTGCTTTGTTCAACATCAATATTCAATCGCCCGAAAACAAAGGAAAGAAGAACTTGCACCGCTCTGAAAAAACGGCTTTGGCTATCAAATATGGTGCTTCAGGTGTAATTATTGCCAATGCAGTTGATGGGGGAGTGCTTTTGACAGGAACGGCTTCGGTAACGGGCGAGTTGATTCCGATTCCAGCAGTTTGTATTTCGGTTGAAAGTGGTAAGGCGATTCGTAAGTGGATAAAAGACGAACCAAATCTTTTGGCAGTAATTGATATGCGGAATTTCAGCCGACCAATAAGAGCAAGAAACGTAATTGCAACTCTTCCAGGTAGTTCAAAAAAATACAAAAAGGAAAAAATAATCATCGGTGGTCACTTAGATTCTTGGGATTTAGCCACTGGTGCAATGGATAATGGTATTGGTTCGTTCACGATTTTAGATATTGCGAGAGTTTTTCAATCGTTAAACCTTCGTCCAAAACGTACCATCGAATTTGTGATGTTTATGGGTGAAGAGCAAGGCTTGCTCGGCTCGAAAGCCATGGTAAAAAAATATAAAGAAGAAGGCAAAATCGACCAAGTTCAGCTAATGGTAAACCTCGATATGGTCAATAATGCCAAAGGATTCAATGCGATGGGTCGCCCTGAATTACGTAAGTTTTTTGATGAAATCGGAAAAAAAATCAAAGAAGTTGACTCAACTTTTACAAACGTAAATCAAAACTCTGCTGGTTTACACTCTGACCATCAGCCATTTATGATTGAAGGCGTGCCAGTTTGTTCACCATCAGGAAGTTTTCCTGTAAAAGCCTATAATTGCTACCACGCAAACTGCGACCGATTCGATTTGATTGATAAAAAACAAATCGGCAACAACGTTCGTTTTACGGCGATGATGCTTTATGCCTTGGCCGAGGCTGAGACTTTACCAGTGAAAAAAATGAACGACCAAGAAACCAAAGAGTTTTTGATTAAACAAAACCTCAAAAACGAATTGATTATTGGCAAAGATTGGCGTTGGGAACAATGATTTTGCCACTAAGGAATTAAGAGACACTAAGCTACTTTTCATAGAACTTAGTGTCTCTTAATTCCTTATCAGACTGCTGAAGCGGTAATTATTTTTAATATTAATTTTACAAACTTATGCTGTCAAAAACCTTCGGGGCTGCTGTTTATGGGGTCGATGCAACTTTAATTACTGTTGAAGTAAGTGTTGTGCAAGGAACAGGAATGGCAATAGTTGGTTTGCCCGATGGAGCGGTTAAAGAAAGCCAACAAAGAGTTGATGCCGCCCTAAAAAATTGCAATTATCAGATTTCTCGTCAAAAAACTGTTATTAACCTCGCTCCTGCAGATATTCGTAAAGAAGGCTCAGCCTACGATTTGCCAATGGCTTTGGGACTTTTGGCTGTTTCTGGACAAATCAGAACGGTTAAAAGTTTAGAAGAATATGTTATTTTAGGCGAATTGGCTTTAGATGGCACACTTCGACCAATCAAAGGTGTTTTACCAATTGCCATCGAAGCTCGCCGAAATAAACTCAAAGGTTTTATTCTTCCCGCTGAAAATGCAATGGAAGCTTCGATTGTCAATTCCTTAGATATTATTCCAGTAAATACACTTACGGAAGCCATTGAGTTTCTGACAGGTACGAAAGAAATAGAACCATTAGTTACTGATACGAGAGATATTTTCTTTAACTCGGTTGGTGAATATGATGCCGATTTCTCGCATGTACAGGGGCAAGAAAACATAAAGCGAGCCATGGAAATTGCTGCTGCTGGTGGACATAACGTAATTATGATTGGTCCCCCAGGAGCAGGAAAAACGATGTTAGCTAAACGGTTGCCGTCTATTTTGCCGCCACTCACACTTCACGAGGCTCTTGAAACAACAAAAATACATTCAGTTGCAGGAAAATTGGGCGTAAAAGCTTCGCTTGTTGCTCGCCGACCATTTCGTTCGCCGCACCACACAATTTCTGATGCCGCTTTGGTTGGTGGAGGAAGTTTTCCACAACCTGGAGAAATATCGTTAGCACATAATGGTGTTTTATTTTTAGACGAATTACCAGAATTTAAACGGACAGTTCTGGAAGTAATGCGTCAGCCACTCGAAGAGCGAAAAGTAGTTATTTCTCGTACCAAACAAGCTGTTGAATTTCCTTCAAATTTTATGTTGGTAGCGAGTATGAACCCTTGTCCGTGTGGATATTATAATCATCCTGAAAAAGAATGTTCTTGTCCCCCAGGCACGGTTGGAAAATATCTCAATAAAATTTCAGGGCCACTTTTAGATAGAATTGATTTGCATGTGGAAGTTACACCAGTAAGTTTCGACCAAATTGCTTCTACTCGAAAAAATGAATCTTCTGCCGAAATAAGAGAACGAGTAATCAAAGCACGAGAAATTCAGACGAAACGTTTTGAAAACCATTCAGATATACACTCAAACGCCATGATGCCTCCTGAAATGGTAAAAGAAATCTGTGATATTGGCGAAGCAGGAAAATCACTACTAAAAAAAGCAATGGAACGCCTCGGACTTTCGGCACGTGCTTATGACCGTATTTTGAAAGTAAGTCGCACAATTGCCGATTTGGCAGGAACTGAGGAAATTAGAATCGAGCATTTAGCCGAAGCAATTCAGTACCGTAGTTTGGATAGAGAAAATTGGGCGGGGTAAGAATAGTTTCATTTTTGGCCTAAATCTTGCTTTTTCACTAACTAAGAAACTAAAAACTTGTTTCTGTTCGTTATACATCAATTATTAACCTTTCACACCAACGCCTTTTGGGCAGTCGGAAAAAACTATTACTAAAATGAAGAAAACCGTTTTCGTTGCTCTCATTGGCTTATTTTTCAGCGTAGTAAGTTATGCTCAAAATAACAAAAGTGCCACAGGCATAAAATTTACAGAAGCATCTTGGAAAAAAATTGTTGAAAAAGCCAAAGCTGAAAAAAAACTTATATTTATGGATGCCTACACAACTTGGTGCGGGCCTTGTAAAATGCTTAAAGCAAGGGTTTTTCCAGATAAAAATTTAGGAGAATTCTTCAACCAAAACTTTGTAAACGCTGCCATTGATATGGAAACAGACGAAGGCGTTAAACTTTCAAGCATATATGAAGTACAAGGCTACCCATCATTATTTTTCATCGACCCAAATACTGGTAAAGTTGTAAAAATGTTTTTGGGTTATACCGAAATCGACCAATTGTTAGCTGCTGGGAAAAAATTAGTGGCGAAGAAAAAGGTATAATTTCTTAAATACCTTAATATTAAAGAAAAAGAGAAGGCATTATATGTTTTCTCTTTTTTGTTGGAAGCAATTTGCCAAAAACCTTTTCCTTTTAAAATACGTTTAAATTCTATTAAACATTTAATCTTTAATACTCAAATGAAAAAACTAATTTTCACCCTTGCCTTAGCAAGTATTTCAGCGTTTAGCTTCTCACAAAGTTGTTGCGAATTAGTTTTTGCAAGCAATGATGGTAATATGGGCGTTTTTGCTTCGGATAAAGCATTTATTGCTTCTCATTTAGCCCCAATTGTTTATAAACATACAAGTGAAGTTGGTGGTAAAATGACCGAATTTGCAACGCCAGACGGCAAAAAAGCCAATGCATACTTCGTAAAAGCTAAGAAAAAATCAGACAAATGGCTTTTTGTTTATCAAGAATGGTGGGGATTAAATGACCATATAAAACGCCAAGCTGATATTTTTTATAATGATTTAGGTGGAAACGTAAACGTTTTAGCCCTTGATATGTATGATGGAAAAGTAGCAACCGATGCAAGTGAAGCAGGAAAATACATGCAAAGTGTAGTTGAGGCTCGTCTCGAAAACATCGTACAAGGTGGTTTACAGTTTGCTGGTAAAAAGGCTAAAGTTGCTAATGTAGGTTGGTGTTTTGGTGGTAGCTGGTCATTGAAATCGGCTATCATTGGTGGAAAACAAACTGTTGGCTCAGTAATGTACTACGGAATGCCAGTAAAAGATGTAGAAAAACTAAAAACATTGAACACCGATGTACTTGGTCTTTTCGCAACCGAAAAATGGATTTCAAAATCAGTAATCGAAGAATTTGCAGCCAACATGAATACGGCTGGAAAATCACTCAACTACAAAATCTTTGAAGCCGAACACGCATTTGCTAATCCAAGTAATCCAAAATACGATGAAGCAAAAGCCAAAGAAGCCTATGGAATGGCTATCGAATATTTGAAAAAGAAACTTTTGTAAAAGTTGTTGAGCGAACCTTTAGTTCGCTGTAAAAAAATGAGTTGTAACTCAATTTTCGCTTTCAAAAGCAAAAAATTGAGCACAACTCATTTTTTTTATCAGCATATTTCTATAAATTCACTTTCCTAAACTCATCCAAACTAAAACCTCCCTAAACCATGCCTTCACGTCGTAGTTTTTTAAGTAAAGCCGCCATGCTTGCAAGTACTTCACTTATTCCATCGTTAAAGGTTTTCTCAAAAGAAGAATTGCTTAATTTGGCTGCTTACAAACCAGAAATATCAGCTCTCGAATTGGCAACCGATGAAGATTATTGGTGGCAAATTCAGCAAGCCTATACCGTTTCGCCACAAATCATTAATTTGAACAATGGAGGCGTAAGTCCATCGCCAATGGTTGTGCAAAATGCAGTTGACCGATACAACAAACTCGCCAACGAAGCACCCAGTTATTATATGTGGCGAATCATGGATCAAGGTCGTGAGCCATTGCGTGAAAACCTAGCAAAGTATGCAGGTGTTTCGCCCGAAGAAATAGCCATCAATCGTAATGCCACTGAAGCTATCGATACCGTAATCATGGGACTGCCTTTACAGCGAGGTGATGAAATTGTAATGACTCGCTACGATTACCCAAATATGTTACACGCATGGCGGCAGCGAGAATTACGTGACGGCCTAAAAATCAATTATGTAGAACTCGATTTACCTGCTGAAGATGCTGACTTAATCGTCGAGAAATATGTCGAGCAAATGACCCCACGAACTAAAATTGTGCATATTACGCACATTATGAACTGGAATGGACAAGTTATTCCAGCTAAACGCATTGCTGACGAAGCCCACATGCGAGGTATCGAAGTTTTGATTGATGGAGCTCATTCGTTTGCCCATCTCGAATACAAAATTCCTGATTTGGGTGGAGATTATTTCGGAACAAGTTTGCATAAATGGCTTTCGGCTCCCATCGGTTCGGGTATGCTTTGGATGAAAAAAGAAAAAATCAGCAAAATTTTTCCACTTATTCCAAACGAGAAACCAAATTCCGATAATATCCGAAAATTTGAAAACCTCGGCACTCGTCCATTTATGATTGAGCAAGCAATCGGGCAAGCCCTAAATTTTCAACTCGCCATCGGCAATGCACGAAAAGAAGCTCGTTTACGTTTCTTAAAAGATTATTGGGCAAAAGAGGCAAGTAAAATGCCTAAAATAAAAATGAATACTTCGCTAAAGCCTGAGTTTTCGGGAGCTTTGGCTCACTTTAGTGTTGAAGGCTTAGAAGCAGGAAAAATGGAAGGTGAATTGTTTGCCAAATTCAAAATCCATACTTCGCCAACAAAATGGGAAAAACTTGATGGCGTAAGAGTTACGCCGCACGTTTATACCTCGCTTCGCGATTTAGATAGATTATTAGAAGGAGTTAATCACCTTACAAAACTTTGAATGCCGAAGCAGTCGAAGCCACAGATTCTTAAATCTTTTAAAATATTAGTATGCTTGCATACTAATATTTTTTGTATAACTTTGTCTGAATCAACATCATTCACTACAAAATCAAGTAATCCTATGGCAGCAACTATAATAGAAGGCATTAATTTTAATTTAACTGAAGAACATTTGGCGGTGCAAGCCGCAGCTCGAGATTTTGCTCAAACCGAACTTTTACCCACTGCCATTGAGCGAGATACTCATTCGGTATTTCCGTATGAGCAAATCAAAAAAATGGGTGAGTTGGGTTTTATGGGAATGATGGTTTCGCCCGAATATGGTGGCGGAGGAATGGATACAATTTCGTATGTGCTGGCAATGGAAGAAATATCAAAAGTTGATGCTTCGGCTTCTGTGGCAATGTCAGTCAATAACTCCTTGGTTTGCTGGGGTTTAGAAGCGTATGGAACTGAAGAACAAAAGCAAAAATATTTAAAGCCGCTTGCATCGGGTGAAATAATAGGAGCATTTTGCTTATCCGAACCAGAAGCTGGTTCAGATGCAACATCTCAGAAAACAACAGCCGAAGATAAAGGCGATTATTATTTAGTAAACGGCACAAAAAACTGGATTACCAATGGCGGAACTTCGTCGGTTTGTTTAGTTATTGCTCAAACCCACCCCGAACTCAAACATAAGGGAATAAACGCCTTGATTATCGAGAAAGGTACTGAAGGCTTTGTGGTTGGAAAAAAAGAAGATAAAATGGGTATTCGTTCATCAGATACGCACTCTTTGATGTTTTCTGACGTGAAAGTACCAAAGGAAAACCGAATCGGAGTCGATGGTTTTGGATTTAAATTTGCTATGACAACGCTCAACGGTGGTCGAATCGGCATTGCCGCCCAAGCTCTCGGAATTGCTTCAGGTGCTTATGAATTGGCTGTAAAATATTCAAAAGAACGTAAATCATTCGGTAAAGCTATTAGTGAGCACCAAGCAATTCAATTTAAATTAGCCGAAATGGCAACCAAAATCGAAGCAGCTCGTCTGTTGGTTTATAAAGCCGCTCGCCAAAAAGACGAAGGTAAAGATTACGTCGAATCGGCAGCAATGGCCAAACTTTTTGCATCCGATGTAGCGATGTGGGCAACCACCGAAGCCGTACAAATTCATGGCGGATATGGTTATGTGAAAGAATTTCACGTTGAACGCCTCATGCGGGATGCCAAAATTACTCAGATTTATGAAGGTACTTCCGAAATTCAAAAACTTGTAATTGCACGAGAGATTTTGAAATGATAGCTTTGCGTAAATTTTGTATCTGATCCATTTTTAAAAAATTAACATGAAAAATCTATTTTTGGTAATATTTGTTTGTATTGGTTTCTCAGTTTTTTCGCAAGAATCCATCACGGCTTCTCAGGCCAAAGATTTTGTAGGTAAAGAAGTTTTTTTGACGGGTAAAGTTGCTGGTGCAAGACTTTTTCAAAGACCAACTGGCGATATGCTTTTATTAAACATTGATAAACCTCATCCAAGCAATGAAATTACTGTGGTTATCGAAGGCGAAGTAATTTTAAAAGGAAAGTTTTCGGAAACAGCGTTACAAGGAAAATCAATAAAAGTAAAAGGAATTATAAGTATTTTTAAAGAAAAGCCACAAATAAAAGTTGAAAACGAAGCTAATTTGATGATTATTCAGTAGTATAATTACTCAAATTGTGTTGATAAAAATTTCTTAGTATGTGTCAAAACTTTTAAAAGAGCAATATAATTTGTAATAT
>JAFEIL010000335.1 GCA_017495105.1 Emticicia sp.
AAGTAATGGCATTGTTTCGGAGATAGAGATAAAATTCATTTTCTCTGAAATTACTATAAAAAAGATAAATATTTGCCGAAAATATAATGAGAGCGACACTAAGAATCGTCGGAATCCGGATGGTTTGTTTATCAACAATTTTCATAAACTGACAATTAATACAGGCAAACTTTTCGTCAAAAATTCATTAAATACAAATCAAGTATTAATAAACTAATCAAATATAACATCAAATCAATGCTATTATGAGATTACCCTTTCATCATATAACCTCTACCAACAATTGTGTGAATTAGTTTGATAGGGAAGTTTTGGTCAATTTTTTTACGTAGAAAATTCACATAAACATCAATTGTATTTGTACCTGTATCAAAGTTTAAGTTCCAGACTTTTTCAGCAATTTCTATTCTCGAAACAACCTTACCGTTGTTTCTCATGAAAAACTCCAGTAACATAAATTCTTTTGAAGTAAGCGAAATCGTATGTCCACCACGATTAGCATTTTTTTCGTTAGGGTCTAACACTAAATCTGCAACTTGAAGGTTACGTTTAAGTTCATTTCCTTCATTTGAACGTCGGTAAAGTGCATTAAGTCGAGCAATAAGTTCTAGAAAATCGAAAGGTTTTACCAAATAATCATCAGCTCCCGAATCAAACCCCAGCAATTTGTCTTGCGTCGTTCCCATTGCAGTTAAAATCAATACAGGAGTTTTAATTTGTTCAGCTCGGAGTTTCTTGGTTAAATCAATTCCACTAATTTTTGGGAGATTCACATCAAAAACCAATAGGTCATAATGATTAGTTAATGCCTTACTTTTACCAATTTGACCATCAAAAGCTACATCAACAGTAAAGCCACTTTCTTCTAATCCTTTTTTTACATATTCCGCCAACCTCAACTCATCCTCTACCAATAAAACTTTAATCGCTGCCATATTTAATAAATTTAATCTAGCTTACTTTTGCTTTTCATTAGTAAATTTCTATTTCTAAGTACAGTATAACCTAAAAATAAGATTAAAATTTGATTAAAATGAATGTTTATGTTACCGAATTCTATTCCAAGCTCTTTTTTGACTACGTTTTTTGAGAATATCTCTAATTTCTTTACGCAAAGTTATCTTTTCTTCAATGTAGCAACCATTAGAGGTATCAGGCAGTTTTCTAAAAATCGGCAAAAAAAGTCCCATGTATGCACTAATTCCTTTCGGATTGCCAATATTTACAATTCCTGCTAAATTTTCTGAGCCTAAAAAAAAAGGACCCATTCGACTAGCAAGTCCAAAGGCAAAATTTCGATAACCGTTTTGTAAAGATATCGGCATAGCAATGTCAAACCATTTACTTTCGTATCGAGGCGTAATAGCCAACATCGAAGGTTGATTCATCCCCATTTTTTTTGAATTTCTCAAACTATGAATCCATGTTGCATTTACATAGATTTTTTCTGAAATTTTATAATCAAAATTTAATGAAAGTGCCATTGGCAGAGCCACTACAAAACTATTTTGATAATCTGCTTGACTGATGCCAAAAGCATCATTCATTTGGTAGAATAATCTATCGGGCGAATTTATTTTGTTAAAAGTACCTGGCTGAATCAGAACATTTGTCTTAGCAATCTGAATAACATTTGCATAAGTAGGATTATTATAATTTATACTGCCAATATCAATTAAAGCAACACCGATTCGATACAAATATTTGTTTTTTGTGCCATCCTTTAGCAATTTCCCCTTTACTTTCACCTCATATTTGTCAAATTCTGGTCGAAATTCGTAGATAGCACCAATATCAAAACCATAACCTGTTCCAGCAGCCAAATTGCCAAAAATCCAACTAGGGCTAAGGCTAAAGGAACGAGTTGCAGCGTTGGTTGTTGTTCCGTATGTTCCGGTGACATTTTTAAAATAGACATCTTGCCGCAGGGCTTTCGCACTATTTGCATCAACTATGAAATCTAAATTATCCACTAAATAATGAATATTTATCAGGCCATTCAATCGTTTTACAGTCAAACCCACCTTAAAAAAATCTTGATCTTGCTCTCTAATAACAGCACCCAAGGTTAAGCCCATTTCTGTATATCCATTCAAATTCATCGCTAAATGATTATTGGCTTGCGTTTTACCGTACAAATTTGGAATTAATGTACCTTTGACCATAATACGTGCAATACTTGATGTAGTATTACTCAAATTCATCAACATCCTTCCTCTTGTAGTAAGCCCGATAGCAAATTTTGCTTTCTCGAATGTATAAATTAGTGAAGGCCCTTTCACATCAGTCGCAAAAAAAGCAACTGAATTTGGTTTATCTAAAGCTTCATCAATGTATGAAGAACGAAAAATTGGTAATCCGTTTGGAGCACGGTATCGATTAGGAACTAAATTGGTTGAAAGTCCAAAAAAAGAATAAGGAGCAGCCCATCCAGCAAAGTTATTAATGAAGTCAATATTGCCTCCAGTAATATTCAAAAAAAGCTTATGACGCGAATCTGCAACGTTGGCAGGGTTTGCGGCTAAATTATACGTTCCTGCATAGTTACTTGTCGATATTCCGAGCCATTGTTGAGAAAAAGAAGTATAAGTTATAAAAAAAAGACAAAAAAAGATTCGCATTTTTTATTGTAAGGGTCAGGGTTAGATCCTAAAAAATAGGGTATTCACAAAAGTAAATAATTAAAGCCAAATGCTTTTGAATTTTAATATATTAATCATATTTTAGTCTTTCATTTACTCAAAGACCAAAGAAAAATATGAATTACGATTTTAAAAATTACGAAACCGAAAATTTCTTCGATGAAATGATTACGCCAGAAGGAAATTCTCGTTTGGGTAATCAGGCCTTAAAGGGTACAATTGAAAATCTTGCTTTTGAAAACTTAAAAAATAAACAGAAAGCGGCAGAACGTTCAATGGTATCAGCAGGTATTACATTTAACGTTTATTCAGAAGATGGCGGAACGGAACGAATTATCCCGATTGATATCGTACCAAGAGTGATTGACTCTCTAGAATGGGACAACCTCGAAAAAGGTTTAGTCCAGCGAATCACAGCTTTAAACATGTTTCTACAAGATGTTTATAATGAGCAGAATATTATTCGTGATGGAATAGTTCCTCGTGAAATAATCGAATCAAGTAAAGGTTTTTTACCTGAATGTAAAGGACTTACTCCGCCAAAAGGCGTGTGGATTCATATAACTGGTACTGACCTTATCAGAGATAATAACGGCGTTTTTACGGTTCTTGAAGATAACTTACGTTGTCCGTCAGGTGTTTCATATATGCTCGAAAATCGTGAATTATCGAAGCAGACCTTTCCTGATGTGCTTTCTCAAACCAATGTTCGATC
The DNA here is from genome assembly GCA_017495105.1 of Emticicia sp. Classification (GTDB taxonomy): domain Bacteria; phylum Bacteroidota; class Bacteroidia; order Cytophagales; family Spirosomataceae; genus Emticicia. The sequence continues at coordinate 3,358 of JAFEIL010000335.1, forward strand.
GATTTCTGAATATCCTGCAAAATTACTCGAAGTATTGAGCTTTATTTCAGGTCGCCCCGACCCTACTGTGGCGGTTCTTACTCCTGGGATTTATAACTCGGCTTACTTTGAGCATTCATATTTAGCCCAACAAATGGGAGTAGAGTTAGTTGATTACCGGGATTTAGTCGTTGTTGGTGATTATCTAAAAATGCGTACTACAAAAGGCTTTAAGACAGTTGATGTACTTTATCGCAGAATTGATGATACATTCTTAGATCCAAGAACCTTTAATCCTCACTCATTGATTGGTATTCCAGGATTATTTGATGTATATAAAAAAGGGAACATCGGCTTAGCAAATGCTCCAGGCACTGGCGTAGCTGATGATAAAGTAGTTTATGCTTACGTTCCTCGCATCATCAAATATTATTTGGGAGAAGATGCAATTATTCCAAACGTAGAAACCTATCTGTGCGGAGAGCCTGATTCAATGAGGTATGTATTAGAAAACATAGAAAAACTGGTAGTAAAAGAAGCCAATGAAGCTGGTGGCTACGGAATGTTGATTGGCCCGAAAGCCACGAAAGAAGAACACGAAAAATTCAGAGGTTTGATTCAATCAAATCCAAGAAATTATATTGCCCAACCAACAATCTCTCTTTCTCGAAGCCCTTGCCTAGTAGAAGATGGTCTTGAAGGTCGCCACGTTGATTTACGCCCATATATTCTTTACGGTCATGGTATTCACGTAACACCAGGTGGACTCACTCGTGTTGCGTTGAAAAAAGGTTCTTTGGTAGTAAATTCCTCACAAGGTGGAGGAAGCAAAGATACATGGGTACTTAAATAATTCTGAGTTTTGATTTCTGAGTTCTGAGTTTTTTCGTATTTTTGTACACTTAATAAAATTCTGTGTTTATTCAGAACTTAGCACCCAGAATTCTAAACTTTTATCATGAATATTACTCGTTTCTCAACATTGGTGGCAATTGTAGTTTTGGCAGCCATGGCCAGATTCATTCCACATCCGTTTAATTTTACACCAATTGCAGCTGTTGCTTTGTTTGGTGGGGCATATTTTACCAATCGTTGGCAAGCAATTTTCGTTCCAATGGCTGTAATGCTACTGAGCGATACAATCCTCGAAATCACTACAGGTTGGGGTTTTCACTCTGGAATGATAATCGTTTATGCAGCATTTGCACTAGTTTCAATGATGGGAATGATTTTACTTAAAAATGCTAATCCAACTCGTGTAATTTCAGCATCGTTAATAAGTTCTTTGATTTTCTTTTTGATAACAAACTTTGCCTTTTTATACCCTGAATCATTGATAGCTGACCAAAGTATAGGAACCTACCCACATAATTTTAATGGTATTATGTCATCATACGCTGCAGGTTTACCTTTCTTGAAAAATCAAATCTTGGGAGATTTATTCTATTCAGGAGTTTTATTTGGCGGATTTGCTCTATTGCAAAGAAAATTTGAAGCTTTGAAAATGGCTTAATTTTAAAATATAGATAGGCTCCCCTTTGGATCTGTAACTAACTGATTATAAGAGACTTATCTGAAAAT
>JAFEIL010000267.1 GCA_017495105.1 Emticicia sp.
CATGTGGCTCACTTTCCCTACAATCGGTGGCTCAGTTTCGCAGGAATATACAAAATATCTTTAATTTTGAATAGTTTATCATCTTTATAATCCATCTCGTCTCCCGTTAGTCTTAAATCCGCATAGCTATCGTTTCGTCTATTAGGATATTTGTTCGACGAATCGGCATGATAATAAGCATATAGATGCGAACATTGCCAACCCATTGCTCCTTGAATGACATAATGCAGGTCGAACAATGTTTTTTCACCGTTGATGGTAACTCTACGCCAAATTGGAGGTTGAATATGCCCTTCAAAGAGCATTATTTTTAGCTGATAGATTTGAGGCATTTCGATTGATGAGTTAAATTTTGAGCAAAAAAACACAAAAAAGCTCAACAATTTGCATCATTGAGCTTTTTTGTGTGTCAAACCTTATATAAACTTATAACATTTTTTTGATAATTTCTTCTACCGAAACGTTTTCTGCCTCAGCCTTGAAGTTACGTACTAAACGATGGCGAAGCACCGATACCGCTACGGCTTTCACATCTTCGATATCAGGCGAGTATTTACCATTTACTAGGGCATTGCACTTTGCACCCAAAATCAAGTTTTGTGAGGCTCTTGGACCTGCACCCCACTCTAAGTATTTGTTTGTTTCAACTGAAGACATTTCTGAATTTGGACGCGTTTTGTGTACCAAACTTACTGCATATTCTATCACATTATCAGGCACTGGTACACGACGAACCAAATGCTGGAAGTATAAAATTTCTTCACCTGTAAGTACTTTATTGACAGTAGATTTGCGGTCTGAGGTAGTATTTTTTACAATATCAAGTTCTTGTTTGTACGAAGGATAATCGAGCGTAACCATAAACATAAAACGGTCAAGTTGTGCTTCTGGCAATGGGTATGTACCTTCCTGTTCGATTGGGTTTTGAGTAGCCAACACAAAGAACGGGCGACCAATGCTGTGTTTTGTACCACCAACTGTTACTGCAAATTCTTGCATAGCTTCAAGCAAAGCTGATTGGGTTTTGGGTGGCGTACGGTTAATCTCATCGGCCAAAACAATATTAGCGAATACAGGGCCTTTGATAAAGCGAAAATTACGCTCATTATCAAGTGTTTCTGAACCCAAAATATCAGATGGCATTAAATCGGGCGTAAATTGAATTCGATTGAAATCCAAATCAAGAGCCGAAGCCATTGTCTGAATCAACAAGGTTTTTGCCAAACCTGGTACACCAACCAATAAGCAGTGTCCTTGACAGAAAATAGCTGTTAGGAGCAAACGAACAGTTTCGTCCTGTCCGACAATCACCTGTCCGATTTCTTTTTGTAATTGATTAAACGCCACTTTGAGGGCATCTGCTGCTTCTACGTCCGAAGTAAATGTAACTTTGCTCATTTATGGATAAAATAACTCGGTGATTAAATTTAATGCTTGAGTTTTACAAAAAAGAACGATTTGTAATCGCACCGCAACGGCTGATTACCCCCTCGTAATTCATCACTCGTAAATAACACTTTAATATTCAACTCCTCCACTTATACGGTCTTTGCCAAAAATATTGCATGATTCAAACTCTGGGTCAATCTTAATGTAAACGTCAGCTGTTGCCTTTTTGAACCATTTTTCTATCTCAACATTGCGTTTTTCCATCATGGCAAAGTCTTTTAGTTTCTCAAAATCATCATTCAAACTTGCCTTGTGAGGAGCATGTTTTCCTTTGTAATAAATAATTCTAACACCCGTTTTCCCGTCTTCGCTTCTATATGGCATGGGTGCAGTTATCGTGCCAACCTTCATACTATCTATCATAAAATAGAGCGTTGGTTCCATTGATTCATCCAATGGCATTCTGTTTGAACCAGTCTGGGGATCTATCAAAATTCCACCTCCATCTTGCGTTTGCTTATCGTCAGAAAACTCTTTTGCAGCCTTCTCAAATTTGATACTATCTTTAACGATTTCAGTACGAATACTGTCCAAGAAATGTGTGGCATCGGTTACATCCAAGCGATTATAGTCTGGACGTAACAAAATGTGGCGTGCGTGAAACTCTTGACCACGAAGTTCAAGGGTTTGAATTAAGTGTAAACCAAAATCAGATTCTACTACATCAGAGATTTCGTTTGGTTTTAACTTCATAGCCGATGCTTCAAATTGCGGAACCATTGCACCACGCTTCGACCAACTTAAATCGCCACCAAACTGACGTGAACCTGGGTCTTCAGAATATTCTTTGGCCAAATCTTCAAATTTTTCACCCGCTAAAATTCGACGTTTATAATCGAGTAATCGCTCTGATAACTCTTCTTTTTGTGCTTTTGTTACTTTAGCCAAGCGAACAATATGAGCCAACTGAACTTCAGTAGGAATTTGTGGAAGGCTATCCTTCGGAATTCTGTTGAAGAATTTCTTTACTTCATTAGGTGTTATTTTTAGGTTTTCAGTAATTTTCCCTTGCATTTTCTGAGCAACAAGCTGCTCTTTTACTTGCGAACGCACTTCACTTTTAAGAGTTTCGAGAGATTTACCAAATTGTTCAATGATATTTTTCTCATTGCCATACATTTGTATCATTTGTTGCATACGAGCAGTAAGTTGGTCATCAACTTGCTTGTCTTCCACATAAACTGAGTCTATTTCAGCTTTGGCTACCAACAATTTGTTAACAACCATACTTTCTAAAGCTTGACATTTGCTTACGGGCTGTTGCTGTTGCACACCTTTTAGGTACAACTGCTCTACTTCGGAGCGAAGAATGATGTAATTATCAACTTTTGCCACAATACGGTCAATGTTAATGGGGGCTTCTTGTGCCAATGCCAACATCGGAAGGCAAATCAATAGGAATAATTTCTTTAACATTTTATTTATTTGATACTTTGTGTGGCAAGCCACAGTTATTGGTTATTTGGTACCTAGTTTTTGGTTTTATCGAATATTTATTACTTAACAACAAAACCTCTATTTTCCAATAGTTTTGAAAAAAAGAAGAATTAATGCATAACCAACTTAATATTTTATGTAAGCTAATTTAGTTTATTTCTTAATGCCAATTACTTTCTGAATTTCTTCGGTATTTAATCTGACTGGATATTTACTTTTTAAATCCTCTATAAACTGAGTTTCAAGGTATTTTTGATATTCGTTTAATACTTGTCCTCGACATTCTCGAAGAGTTTTATACCTTGCTGGCTCCACTTGTTCGATTATCACATCAGCAAATTGACCATCCTTCACTACCGATTGTTTACCAACTTCCCATTTTGCAATATCGACAAACTTATTATCACCTTTTTTGAAATAGCCATCTTCTATCACAACAGTATTTGGGTCTTTAGTATTGAAAACTTTCTCGACATCCTTTTTACTATTGCTATAAAACGCAAACGCAACTCTTTGGTTTTTTGCCCAATCAAACTTGTCGGCTTGTTTAGTTTTGGCATAATCGTTTTCGATGATTCTTTCAATCGAAAGACCATTGGCAACTAAAAAAGCTTTCGATTTCTCTAATCGTTCGGCTGAAACATTGTCTGCTTCGTGCTGGTCGATATGGCCCCCAATTTCTACAACATAACCTTTGTTTTTACGCATAATATCAAGAATATTTACCAAGATTACTTTATGCTCAGGAGTAAGGTCGCTTAGGTTTTTTAGATAATATAATGGTGTGCGATATAGACGTTTCAAATTATAAGGTTTCCCTTTCTCCAAAACCTCATTTACTTGAAAAACTGTCTTTGTATCTTTCGATGCCACAACCGATGCTAAGACTCTATCAGGCATTTGGTATCTATCTTTGTTTTTTTCGTAAAAAAGACGTTGCCCTGTCGTATCCGATGTTGATTTTTCATAAACCAAATCATTGAGCAATTCCATTTTCAATAAACTTCTACTATACTCATTCATCAATGATTTAAACTCTGGATTTAGTTCTTCGAGATTGGCTTCGGCATAAGACTTTACAGTATTTTCTACAAATTTCTTGAAAAAACTACGCATTACCATCGTTGGCGTATAGCCTACTGGAATTCGCTCGAAAGTTTGGCGGTCAATGGCATAGTCAAAAAAGGATTTTGTTAAGTAATTTTTTGAACCAATACTGAAAATCGTTTTACCAACTAACTCATCATTGACGACATAATTCCATTTTTTTGTAAGAATATTTGTATCGGCAGCAGCAAATGCTTTTTTCGCTATTTCTTCATCTACCACAAACTTCATTTGTTTTTTAAGTTTGTTTAAAGTGCTTTCTCGCACAATATCGCCTCTTGAATCTGTAACAATTTTATCTTTAAGTTTTGCTGATACTTCCTCAAATGTTTCTAATGGAATTTTCTTTAAAAGTTTTATCAAATGCCAACCTGAAGTTGTACGAACTGGTTTTGAAACTTCGCCTTCTTTCAAGGCAAATGCGGCTTGCTCGAAAGCCACTTCTTCTCGACTTCCGATGGCAAATGCCGGTAAATACCCACCAAAGTTTTTGTATTTTGTATCATCAGAATATCGACGACATATATCATCAAAAGTAGATCCTTTAAAAATCAATGTAAATAGTGAGTCAAGCGTTGCTTTTGCTTTTAGACTTTCCGATTCGGGAGCATTTGCTGGAACCGATTTAAGAATATGCTGTACCAAAACGCTACCACTATACGGACGGCGTTCTATTACTTTTACAAGATGAAAGCCTCCTTTTGTACGAACCGGCATTGAAATCTGCCCGACTGGCGTGGTATAAGCAGCTTTTTCGAGTGGATAAAGGAAACGCATGGCTCTGAACCAACCTAAATCACCGCCAATGCTATTCGATTTTTTATCTTGAGAAAATTGTTGTGCTAAAGTAGTGAAATCTTCACCCGACAAGGCTTTATTACGAATATCAATAAGTTTATTA
>JAFEIL010000420.1 GCA_017495105.1 Emticicia sp.
CATCTGGATATAATAATGAAACATTTATTCTTTTAAAATCATCATATTGAAAGCCTAAATCTGTTACATTATCAATAATAGTAAATTGGTCAATTTCGCTTTTTGCAAAGAAAACATCTTCTTTTATCAATTTAGAAATTATATCAGCGTAATAAATGGAGTCATTTTCCTTATTTTGAAATTTTACCTTTCCGCTTTTAAATGCTTCTTCTTGGTCGGTATAAACCAGCATGATAACATCAAGATTTACCTCTTTTTGTTTTAGGTATTCGAGTGCTGGTCGTACAATTGGAAAGTCGATAATTGGTCGAAATAAATCATAATTATCGTCAATTATTTTCCCAGTCGTTCTTGGTGAAATCGTATAGAAATCAGGAAACTCTTTACTTGGTTGTCTTACCTCGATTCTAACAGATGAATCATTTATTTTTTGGACAAAAAACTTGGTAAATCGTTCTCCTTTTTCTTCAATAACTTCAAAGTTATTTTCTTCAATTTTATTTAAAGGAAGTTGAACTTCTCTTGTCCCAAGCGTAATAACTAAATAATTTTTCATCTATATAAGGTCTAATGCTTCTAATTGTCCCAAAACTTCTTTTAAATTACAATGTATCCAACTTGGTTTGAGTGGCATGTTTCCACCGGCGGGTGTTACTACAAAATTATGTTCGGTCATTAAATCATTTACTGATTCTGTTGAGCCACGTTTAAGGGCAGGTGTCAATGATAATTTTATCTCTATCGAAACTATTGGTTTCAAGCCTTTCACTAATACTAAATCCATTTCAGCACCGTTGGTGGTTCGGTAAAAATATGGTTGAATACCATCTTTTAGCTGTTGAATAATTTGCTCGATTACATGTCCTTCCCAAGAAGCTCCCGCAACTGGGTTTTGAGTTAAATCAGAAAATGACCTAATATTATGCAAATAATGTAAATTACCGCTATCACGAATGTATATTTTAGGACTTTTTACAATTCGCTTACTCATATTGACAAACCAAGGCTCAAGTCTTCTAACCAAAAATGCTTGTTCCAATATATCCACATAACGCTGCACAGTAGTGTGGGTCAAGCCAAGTGAATTACCAATCATCGAATAATTGAGCAATGACCCATGTATGTGCGAAATCATTCTCAGAAAATTATTGGTTATGGATGCCTGATTTGGCATTCCGAGATTAGCCAAATCTTGCTCGACATAAGTTTTAATGAAATTTTGTTGCCATTGACTCCAAAAAATATCCGTCGGAGCAAGTAAAGCATCAGGAAAACCACCTCTTAGCCAATGAGTATTTTCAGTAATATTCGTCTGCTTCATTTCAGAATAACCAATTGGCGAAAGTTCATGATAAGCCACTCTTCCAGCCAAAGACTCTGAACTTTTTTGCAAAAAAATAGGAGATGCCGAACCTAATAATATAAATCTACCAGCCTTTCGATTGCGGTCAATCAAACCTCTGAGTTGTGGTAATAAGGGCAAATACCTCTGTATCTCATCAATGACAATCGTTTTATCTTGATTATTATCAATCACCCATGTAGTATTATTGACGAGAGTCTCATAATCTTCGGCAATTTCTAAATCGAAATAGACCGAAGATTGATTTAATTGGTTCATCAATGATTTTACCAAAGTAGTTTTTCCTACTTGTCGTGGACCTAAAATACCAACCGCTGGAAAAAAATCTAAGGACTGTAAAACTGTCGCTTCAAGAATTCTTTTTATCATTAATCATGTAATTTGAATTTTAAAAATGCAATTTACATGATTAATTTAATAATATTACGGTTTCTTTAATTTATACTTTTTAAACTCAACTGCCACAATTGCTCCATCTCCTGCAATGTTATTTACCTGAACTTGAAGAATTTCTCCAACTTGAATACCGTTATAATTTATTTTTCGGAAAGTATTAGTCTCTTGTCCAGCAGCATAAAATTTTAATGTAGCAGTTTTACCACCTTCAACTTTTACTACTTCGGCATCCACAATATCACCTTTTTTTAATTTTCCTTCAAACATTATGGGTTTACTTGCTTCTTCGGCGGCAATTCGATCCTCTTCTAATCGTTTAGCTTCAGCAACTTCCAATTCTTTGGCTCTTAGATTGGCTTGTACTTGAGCTTCTTCTTCTTCTTTTTGACGTTTTGCTTCGTGTTCGATTGCTTGAAGTTTAGCTTTTTTCTCCCACTGAGCAGCTTCATCATCACTTAATAATGTTAGTTTTACAAAACCTAAAGGGAGACCTCCCAAAACTACTTTTCGAGATTTAGGTAAAGCCATTCCATTATATCTATCATTTTTACGAACGGCAGTAGCCAAATCGTTCATTTCTTTTTTATAAACAATATTAGGAATCTTTTCCCATTGTTCTTCTGCCCAACCACCTGTCATACTCAAATAGCCAGTACCAAAGCCAACCCTCAAAATACATTGATTTTTAGAAAGATTTTGATAACTTTCATGAATATCATTTAGTGTTTCAATATAAGAATCAGCTTGATTTGGTAGATTCAATAGTTCATATTTCTTTATTTCTTTCTCAATATGTTTTTTTGAATGAGCTTTAATTTGGTCAAAAATGATTGGAATACTTTTAACTGAATCAATTCCTTTCATTTGACTTAATTCAGTAGAGCGTTTTTCAATTTGTTTAATCAAATCTTGAGGTATTTGTACACCACATAAAGCACTTTGATTGGCAGGAATACATTCAATATGTTGTTGTACAGATTGTTTTATTCTCTGAACACCACCTTCTTCGTTGAGCGTTTCAGCCAAAATACATTCTGTTTTATTAAAATGCGTATCACCTATTCGTAGTAAGCGAAAAATATCATGGTTTGGGTCTCCACCAAAATATTTTTTCTCCAATTGAACACCTTTATATTTGACTCTTCCATTATAAACTTCTTTAAAGTCACTTATTCGATTAGCGAATGATGGATTTTTCAAAATAACTTGGTTCAAAATAGCAGTTCTTACCGCACCTTTTAAAGATGAACCAGGGAGAATTGGCTGTCCATTTCCCGAAAATAGTTGTTCACGAATACCGCTTTTTCCAGATGTTGGGTTTGAATCTCCTCTGACTTTAAGTAAACGTTTATCGGTTTGTGATGGAGAAATAGATTTTGTGGGGCTTCTTTGAATTAAGTAATCTAAAAGATTATCGCCTTTTTCAATAATATTAATCCATCTATCTATATTTTCATCACCGATAATTTTTAAAACTTTATGTTCATCAATTATCGAAACAGTTTTGGATTCGTTAAAGTAAAGGTACTCTGTATTACCTTGCAAAGTTCGCCCACTACCAATATGCAAAGGTGTGATGGTTTCTATCAAAAATTTGTTCATGCTTCTGCTTTGTTTATTGGTATCATAAAAGCTAATCCATCACGCCAAACATTCTGTGTAACTACTGCGATATCTGGTTTCAAATTGGAAACTTTACCCTTTAAAACTTTATGATTTGGAAAAATAGAACCTTCTGTAAACATATAAATTGATTTTTTACGTAGGGTCAAATGCTCCGCCTTTGCAGGGCTTGCAATATACCCTCCTCTTTTAATGATTCCATATGAACTACTTTTAAGAAAAGAGTCGCTAATTTCTTCCTTTTGTGGACACCAAAGCGATAGGCTTAATTGATGTTTAGCATTTTCGGGTACTTGCAAACTCATTTCAGATGTATATGCCTCGAATTGTCCATTACCCACACTTCTATCAGTACCAATACCCGAATCTCCCAACAATTTCAATGCTTTTGATATCTTTCCAAAAATCTCATCGTCTCCTTTGAAAGCAAACCAAAGCCCAGCACCCTGTGTAAAAAATAGCCTATCAACATAATATGGTGTTGGGTCTTCCGAATAATCAGCAGGAATTGTAACACGTTGTTGTACTTCTGATTTGAAAACAGGTGTTGCTAATTTTTTTACAGAGGCATGATTACTAACAAATTTTCCATCAGAGGTTAAGTCAGCCTTTGAAAGATAAAGTTTTTGGTCATTGATTAAATCCTCAAAATAGCCTTTCCCTAAATAGGCGACTTTTTTATGTTTTTTAGCTTGTAGCTCCTCTTTTATTTCTTCATTTTTAAAAGGTTGTATTTTCGCCATTGGTTTCGGAAAAAACAATTCGTCCTCGTAATAAGGAAATGCTGATGAAATTTGAAAAGAATTAAAAAAACTATCATTATCTCCAATTTCATTTGCACCAAATAATTGTCTCGCACACACATATAAAGCAGATTTGATGGTATCTGAATGAAGAATTTCTTCACTTTCTCCATAATCATCTGTTTTACCTTTGGATAGATGTAAAGGTGCTAAAAAGTGGAGCTTAAATATTTTAAAATCTGCCATTTTATCTTAAGTCTTGTGGTACAGAACCAATTATATCATTTTCTTCTCCATCTCCATGATAAAAGCTACTTGGTCTTTCAGTTACTTTGGTTATTTTGAACTTTACTTGCCCACTACCTCTTGAACCAGAGCCGCCTAAATAGTCATCTTGAACTAATTGTAAAGCCTTAAATGCTAAGGTCTTTAATTGGTCTTTAAAAGGGTCTTCATCAAAAATATTGATAACTATATTTAGCCCGAACTTTGCACCTGCTGGAACTCTCTCAAAACTTCTTGGCATAGCAGCTGAAGTTATTCTGTCAATTACAACTTCAGTTTTTGCCTCAGTAAAAGGCAAATCAGTATTTTTTAAATCATCTGGATTTAGAAGAAACCCATCACGGCAAATTATGCGAGAAGGTCGCTGTAAACCATCCGTTCGAGCAGAACCAAAAAGATTTGTACTTGCATGAGTAGGATCTTCACTCGGACCATTCTCTACTTTTCCCATTTTTTTTGAGCCAATATTGCCATAAGAT
>JAFEIL010000474.1 GCA_017495105.1 Emticicia sp.
AATGCAAACGGGGTCGCCCGTGCGATGAATAATGCAAAATGGATTTGTTGTGCATTAGCTACATTTCAAAAAATATATATTTTATGCAAAGATACAGATTGTAGGTTTGCGAATAGCTTTATTAAGAAGTATTAACAAAAATCATTCAATTTTTAGATTGATAAATACAAGTTTTTCTTGAAAAAACATAAGATTTGATATTTTTGAAACAAATTTGTGGTTTATTACGTTTTTTGAAAAACAAAAAAATCTCAACAGTTATGCTAAAAATCACAAAAACATTTTCTTTCGTTCTTATTTTTTTCTTTTTGATCAACCTAAAAGTTTCTGCCCAAAATTCAGATGCAGTTATGGGTGTATGGAAAAACGGTGAAGGTACTGGTATGGTACAAATTTACAAAAAAGGAGATAAGTATTTCGGTAAATTGGTTTGGCTAAAAGTCCCAAACGATTTGGATGGTAAACCACGAACCGACATCAACAATCCAGAACCAAAATTGCACAGCCGTCCACTAAAAGGTTTAGAAAATCTTAGAGAGTTTGTCTATAAAGGAGAAAACAAATGGGAAGATGGTAATATTTACGATCCCAAAACTGGCAATGATTATTCATGTGAAATGAAATTAGTTGATGAAAATACACTCGAAGTGAGAGGATATATCGGTGTATCACTTTTCGGACGAACTGACGTTTGGAAACGCCAAGTAAAAAAATAGCTTTGTGGGGCGAACCGAGCATCGGCGGCCGACGCTTGGTCACAATCCCGTTCGCTTAAACCATAAAAGGGTATCGTTTAAATTTTTTGTTCAAACGACACCCTTTTATGATTGAATCCAAAACACAAGTGTTTGATTGTAAGTGTTTTATGTAAACTTAGAACTGAAAACTGCCTACTGAATTACGGACTAACCAAATTTATACTTACATTAAAATAAAGTGGATTGCCAAGCGAATTTACAATTAGTGGTTTTTCGTTTTTGATCGGATTTTGAGTTGAAAAACCATCAAAACGCCAATTATATCGCCATCCAGCCTGTGCCGAAAGCCAAACAAAACCTGCAATTTTCTTTTCAAAAGTAATTCTTGGCTTCATTTCTCCTCTACGTAAATATAAATCTTGTCCAGTATTTGCCACAAAGAAAGTATTTCCCTCAATTTCATAACCCAACAACAAGTACGAACTCGGACTGAAATTACGACGAACATTAAATTTGGCAGGAAGAATTGTTTCGATTCCCCATTTCTGATTGAATGTGCGATTGAGTAAAATCACAGGAATATTAAGTAATTGTCCCGCACGATAAGTTCGAGTAATACCAACACCCCACATAAGATTATCGTTTTTCTTCCAACCATAAATAGCGGTTCCGCTATAAGTCATTCCTTTGGCGTCTAATTCACTTAAATTTCTGTAATTTCCATTGAGGTCGGCATTTGCTTGAATAATTATAAAATGCTTATTATCAAATGGTTTAAATACAGTTGCGTTGATTCCTGTGCTGTTTAAGGCTCTAATACCGCCATAAAAACTAGAGTTTTTGGGTTTTTCAAGTTTGGCAGAAGTGTTCCAAAAATTTAGGCCTAAATTTAATATAAAATTAGACCTCGAAATTACCGGCGTATTCAAACCCAATCTGATACCTCCAAATGAATTAACATGAGTGCTAGAAAGTGGAGATTTAGTCGCATTTTCAGAACTTAAATGAAAAGGCAATTGTGATTCGTAGCCAATAGATATAAGTTTGGTAGGAGATAAATAATTCACTTTTTGTGTACAAAAAGTACGAATATTTTTGGTATCAACATCACCGAACTCGTCGAAATTTAGTTCTTCAGTATTTGTTTTAGTGGTATCGGTTTGGGCAAAAGCCAAGCCATTTAGAAACAGCATGACCCACAAAAGGCAGTATTTTTTCATAAAAAATGTTTTAGTGTTTGAATGAAATTTGCAGTAGTTATAATTATTTGGTCATGAAGTATAACAATTCAAATTAAACATTGTTTGAATATCCGTATCACAATATCCGATAGAGTTTCGCTAAATGCCTATTCATCAATGCTTACCAAAAGGTTTTTGGCTACTTCATTGCTCACAAAAATGGTCGTTTTACCATCAAGCAGAATACTGTACGATTTATCGAAGTCGCTTATTTCCAATACTTTAAGGCCACATCCGAGGTTAATCTGTTGTTTATCAAGATGTTGTAAAAAAGCAGGAGAATGCACCGAAACACCCATCATCACCACTGATTGATTCAATGGAATTTCGGATAATTTCTGATAACTTACCGAAGGCATTTTTCCTTTTGCATCAGGAATTGGGTCTCCGTGTGGGTCAAATTTTGGATTTTCTAAGAAATCATCCAAGCGTTTTGTTAGTTCCTTCGAGTCGATGTGTTCGAGTTGTTCGGCAATATCATGGATTTCATCCCAACCAAAACCCAGTTTTTCAACCAAAAAAACCTCCCACAGGCGGTGTTTTCTAATCACACCCAAGGCAATTTGCTCACCTGCTTCTGTGAGCGTTACGCCTTGATATTTTCTGTAATTGATATAATTTTTCTCGGCAAGTTTACGGAGCATATCCGACACCGAAGCTGCTTTTGTCTGCGTGTGTTCAGCCAACTGATTGGTGCTCACCTCATTACCGTTGTGTCGCTCGGTAAGTAAATAGATGATTTTTAAGTAATTTTCTTCTGTAAAAGATAGTAGTTGATTGTCCACAGTCGATAGTTTAAAAAATAGTCGATTGCCAATTGCTGACAGCCGAAGTTCTACAAAAGTACATTTTTAGTCTAATCAAACAAAATTTTAGACTAATCTAAAAATATATTTTGATTGGTAAATTTTTTCTTTTATGTTTGTATTGAAAATTGCGGGTTTACAATAAATGGAAAAAAACATAGACGTAAAAAATAAGGCTTGGCGTTCGACGACGAGTAATCTTTCATTGGCCGAAGTTCATGGAAGTATTACGGTTCATACAAAAGGTAGTTTTTGGAAAAAAATGTCGGCTTTCGTTGGTCCAGGTTTAATGGTTGCAGTTGGTTATATGGACCCTGGCAATTGGGCAACCGATATTGCGGGCGGAGCAAAATTTGGTTATACGCTACTCTCAGTAATTTTGATTTCTAACCTATTTGCAATGCTTTTGCAGCATTTATCGCTCAAATTAGGAATTGCAACGGGGCGAGATTTAGCACAGGCTTGCCGAGATTCGTACTCAAAACCAATATCATTTGTGCTGTGGATTTTGGCCGAAATTGCTATTGCAGCCTGTGATTTGGCCGAGGTAATAGGAGCGGCAATCGCACTAAACTTGCTCTTTAATATTCCGCTAACTTACGGAATTTTGATAACTGCCATTGATGTAATATTTATTTTATTCCTACAAAACAAAGGCTTTCGTATAATTGAAGTAATTGTGGGCGGCTTGATTTTAATAATTTTACTATGCTTTGGCTACGAAATTTTGGCTTCTCAACCCGATATTGTTGCCGTTTCAAAAGGCTTGATTCCGAGTAGCCAAATTGTGACAAACCCCGAAATGCTCTACATCGCCATAGGTATTTTGGGAGCTACCGTTATGCCACATAATTTGTATTTGCATTCGAGCATTATTCAAACCCGCAAGATAGAAAATACGCACGCCGCCAAGAAAAGTGCCATAAAGTATGCAACTATTGATTCTACTGCTTCGTTGTTCATAGCGTTTTTCATCAATGCTGCCATTTTGATTATGGCTGCCGCAACTTTTCATTTTACAGGAAATAAAGAAGTAGCCGATATAACAGATGCTTACATGTTACTCGACCCTATTTTGGGCGTAAAATTAGCTGGACTTTTCTTCGCTGTTGCCTTGTTGGCTGCTGGTCAAAATTCTACACTCACTGGTACGCTCGCAGGTCAAATCGTGATGGAAGGTTTCTTGAATATTCAACTAAAACCGTGGCTTAGAAGATTGATTACTCGACTTGTAGCAATTGTTCCAGCATTAATTGTGGCAATTATTTACGGAGAAAAAGGCACTTCTGACCTGTTGGTTTTGAGTCAAGTAATATTGTCATTGCAGTTAAGTTTTGCGGTTGTGCCTTTGGTAATGTTCACCTCTGATAAATTGAAAATGGGCGAATTTGCCAATCCTGCTTACGTAAAATACATAGCTTGGGTAGTTACAATTATTATAATTGCTTTGAATAGTTATTTGTTGTTTGATACAATATTTTGAGAGGTGTTTACCTTATGAGGCTTACATACTAAGTCAGTTAAACTACCATAAATCCACCATTCTATATGAAATCCTTTTCTCGTTTGAATTGCCGTGAAAATAGTTGCCGCAAATTCTATGATATTGAAAATTATGATAGTGATAATGTATGTTAAATAAATAGTACTAACCTTTTCTGTACCGAAAACAATAAATATTGTCCACCAAAAACCACAAGTATTAATTATAAATAAAGAAAACTGTGAAAGCAACGCTTGTGTACAGTGCCAGCGGACAAAATGACTTTCCTTTTGGTTGGCGAAATAGAAGATAATCGAAGCAATTAGATTTACTATGGGTAATGGTAAACCAAAAATTAAGACTACAAGTGACATAAGATAGCTATTAGAAGCTTTTTCTGCTTCATGTTCTTCTGGTTTATACGAAAAGGTATTTCTTGTATTCATAGTCCTTTATAGATATTCCAAAGCCAATTGATAAATACGAGAACTACTAGAGGTATATATACATATTTTCGTCTGAGAACCGCTTCAGTTCTATTATAAAATGATAGCAATGTACTTCTTTTTTTTAAGAAATCATAAATAAGCCCTGTCTCTTATTACACATCT
>JAFEIL010000202.1 GCA_017495105.1 Emticicia sp.
AATTTTGACTTTAAATTTATAGGTGATTAGCTTTACAAAAGAATTATCATCAGCCTATTAGAGTCAACTGTAATTCATTAATTATCAGATATTTACAAATATAAAACAAAATGACTTCACACTCAAACGAAAATACTATTTTAGACGATGTAAACTCGCCTGAACTCGACCAAAAAATCATGAGTTTTGTGGCAGGCGATTTTATAAAAGTTTCTGACCATTTGAAAGAAGTATCTTATCAAATACGTAAGCGTGGTTTTTCGGATTATCCGATTTTTGTGGTCAATCGCACATTGGTTGAGGTTGGACAAATGCTTTTTACAAGGCTTGATTTTGAAACTCAGTTTGATTACAAAGCATCTTATTTGGATGAATTTGTACAAAGAAAACTCATTGGAGAAGAATCAATTGAGCTTTTTAAAGAAAATTACAAAAATGCTGACGAGTATTGTTGCTTATTTGTAATGGAAGCCGAGTTTGCAGGATTTGTTTTTATTCCTTTTCCAGAAGATTGATAGACAATTTAGCAATTTGCAGTCTACAATTTACAGTTTTTAGTCAATATAGACCATTTACCGATAAATTGAAGACTGCAAATTGAGAACTAAAAACTTTTATTTTTCCGCTCTCACCGTCGGGTATTTGATTCCCAATTGTTCCAAATATGTTTTGTATTTAGTTGAATCATAATAATATTTGCTCATTTCTGGACGGAACTTCTCCATGATTTCTTTATTCAGCTGGATTGCAGGTTTATCGTCTTTCGAGATAAGCGGCGTATATTTAATTTCTTTCGTTTGTTCTTTATTGTAGTATTCCCAAGCATTTTTGAGAATTTCTGGCTTAAAAAGCATATCCAAAATTGTCAAAGCCTCAGCTTTCGCTCCTGCTGTGCAACCTTTGTGAGCAATCGGTGTTGCCATCGTGATGGCATTCGCCCAGTGATGTCCCGGCATTCCAGGCATATTTGATGGATAACGCAAAACAACCGTTGGCAACGACCACGAAATATCAGCAATGTCATCTGAGCCACCTTGACGAATAATATTTGGTGAATAAACCGGCTCACTCATCGTATCAAGTTTCATGGCTAAACCTTCAACTTTTGGGGATTTCAACTCTTTCTGACTTGCCTTTGCCAGTATTTGGTCTTCTTCCGACCATTGAGGCAAACCTACACGCTTGATATTCTGATACATTGCATCAGCAATGGGCTTATTGAAATGCCCCGGCCAAGCACTACCCAAAATCTCGTAGGTAAATTTCGTATCGGTCATCATGGCTGCACCTTCTGCTATTTTTATACCACTTTCAAAGAGTTTTCTGATACGTGGATAAGTTCGGTCACGGAAATAATACCAAACCGAAGCCTTCGATGGAACAACGTTTGGTTGGTCGCCACCATCAGAAATTACATAATGCGAACGCTGCGTAGTTTCTAAGTGTTCACGCTTAAAATTCCAACCTACATTCATCAACTCTACTGCATCTAAAGCACTGCGTCCACGCCATGGAGCTCCTGCTGCATGAGCGGCTTCACCTTCGAAATGAAATTTGACCGAAACCAAGCCGTTATTTCCTGCATCACCCCACGATACGCCCAAATTATCGCCTACGTGCGTGAAAATACAAGCATCAACATCTTTAAAATAGCCTTCACGCACAAAAATAGCCTTCGCTCCTACTTGCTCTTCGGCAACACCAGGCCAAAGCACGAGTGTTCCCGAAATTTTATCTCGCTCCATGATTTCTTTCAAAGCCAAAACTGCAGTTATATTAAGAGCTTGACCAGAATTGTGTCCTTCTCCATGTCCAGGAGCACCTTCTACTATTGGGTCTTTGTAAGCAACACCAGGTTTTTGCGATGCCTTCGGAATACAATCAATATCGCTACCAATGGCAATTACGGGTTTTCCCGAACCCCACTTTGCAATCCATGCAGTCGGCATTCCTGCTACGCCACGCTCAACGGTGAAACCATTCTTTTCGAGTAAATTCGTTAAATACTTTGAGGTTTCAAATTCTTGAAAACCCAATTCGCCAAAGCTAAAAATTTGGTCGTTTACTTCTTGTGTAAACTTTTGACGGTCATCGATTTTCTTGATTACCTCTTGTTTTAGCAATTCAAGTTTGTCGGGAACTGGTGCAACAAGGGCTTTTTTCCTTTGAGAAAAAGCTAAGTTACTCACAATCAACATTGTAGTAATGAAAATACAAGTTTTTTTCATGATTCGGTTAAGTTTAGGTAAATTTTTGAAGTCCATAGTCAACGGTCAATAGTTACTAGAAACAAAGAAAACTATCGACCATTGGCTGTGGTCAATTAACTATTTTGGAAACTGCGATTTATCTAAGCCTGGAATGATTTTCAGGGCATTTTTGTAATAAACTTTCTTCAAAATTTCATCCGAAAGCCCCATACCATACATACGCCAATAAGCATGGTATTTTTTGTGGTATGGAAAATACTCATCTTCGCTTTCTAAAACTCTAAAATAAGTTTGGTATTCGTCAGGAACCCACGAATCTTTGCCAAATAAAATGCGGTCTTGGCGTTTTTCAAAAAACCTTTTGGCCATTCGTGGCTGACGTCCCAACTCGGCAATAACCGCCCCAATTTCGGCATACATATTTGGGAACGCCTCCATTAAACTGTCGAGTTTTGCCAAATTATTCGGATACCAACCCATGTGGGCATTGATAAAAGTAGTTTTTGGGTGTTTTCTGAATACATTGTGTTGCTGCTCAATAAGCTGTTCCCAAGTATAGTCTTTTCCTTCGGCCGCATCACGCTTGCGTCCTGGGTGAGTTTTTAGTTCAAGCCAACGTTCGTTTTGGGCATTGAGTGGGTTCCAGAACGAGGCAGGGTCAGCTGTATGAATTAATACAGGAATGCCTAATTCACCAGCTTTTGCCCAAATCGGGTCGATGCGAACATCATCAACAGGTACAAGTTTTCCGTTATCTTTTACACTAAAACCAAGACTTTTATAAATTTTTAAGCCTTTTGCTCCACGAAGTTTTACGTCTTCTTCAAGCATTTTTACAGCTTTGGCAGTCCAATCAGGTTCGTTAATTTTTGAGAAATCAATATTCGTAAAAACCGCAAAACGAGTTGGATTATTAGCTTTTACAGCACTAATCATGTTAACTAAACCAGCCGTACTTTTAGCTTCATCTTGATTAAACCCTCGTCCACTCAAGTTTACCATTAAACCCATATTCATTTTGTCCATTTCGAGAATGAGCTTCGAAAGGTTTTCTTTTGAGTTCATTTCCCACTGGTGATTATGCACATCAATAAATGGAAATTTAGCACGAGTAATCACTTTTCCAGGCACTACAAGTGTAGATTTTGGTTCGTATTCTTCGAAGGTTACTGTGCCAGCATTATCTCCAATTTTGATTTGTTGGGCTTGTAACAAACTGATAGTCAGCATTGTAACAAGTGTAAAAGCAAGTTTTTTCATTAAATAATGGTAAGTTTGTACAAACATCTGTACCGTAGGTCTGACGTTTAAGCTAAAATTATAAAAATGTTTTATGCAATTTAATGAAAAACTACTAATTTCATAAAACTCAATTTTTGTTTTCGACCAATAGGTTTAAATTGGCGATGTAATGACAAAAAATTGGAGGCTTTTATACTCAAAAAGGAAGGCTTCGTTTATATCGAAGCCTTCCTTGGGAAGTTAAGACCTTTAATTCAGAAGTTTCACTTATAAATCAAAGCGATAGCATGAGCATCTAAACCTTCTTTTCGGCCTACAAAACCCATTTCTTCAGTAGTTGTGGCTTTAATTGAGATGCAGTTTTCGGGTAAACCAATTACCTCCGAAATAGCTTTTATCATTTCTGGAATATATTTACTGATTTTGGGTTCTTGCAAACAAACTGTTGAGTCTATATTCCCGATTTTATAGCCTTCTTTTTCGAGCATTTCTACCACGATTTTCAATAAAATCTTACTATCGATACCTTTCCAACGTGGGTCGGTATTTTTGAAGTGTTTACCAATATCGCCCATTGCGGCGGCTCCCAAGAGTGCATCGCATATGGCGTGAAGCAATACATCGGCATCCGAATGCCCAACCGAACCAACTGTATGCGGAATCTTTACTCCCCCCAACCATAAATCGTAGCCTTCGCCTAATTGGTGTACGTCGTAGCCTTGTCCTATTCTTATATTCATAAAAAACCTTGTATTTTTAAGTAGTTTTCAACTTCTTGTACGAACTCTTTTGCTCCATTATAAGCCATTACTGCCTGCATTTCATCGATTTCTACTTCTGCGTCATAATCTCCACCTTGGCGTAAATCATAAATATCTTCTAAAATTTGATTATACTTTTTTGGAAATAGCTCTGTCTTGATAAAATATTCTCGAAATTTTGCATGAGTTCCCGAATGAGTTTTTACAAAAATATCTTTTGTAGCTAATAAAACTCTTATTCCATCAAAAAAAGCATAATATGCACGATTCACAGCACCATCATAATCTTTTATTTGACAGTAAAATTTTAGTATCTTCCAAACAATCATGTGATTTTTGTAAATATGCCGTTATATCATGTTTCATAATTCGATTCCTTCACGCTTAATATTCTGATAAAATAATTTTTCAGTACCATAAAATTTATTACTCGCAACTGGGAAAACTGATATTTTGGTATCATATTTCAACCCTAATTCACTACGATATTCACCAATTTTTAGAATTTCTATACCAAATTTAATTTTATTATCTTTTAATAATAATAAAAAATCAATGTCGGATTCTTCGTGAAAATCACCTCTCGCACGAGAACCGTAAAGAATTAATTTATCAAAATCATCCCCATAAAGTTCAATCAGTGAAGCTTTCAAC
>JAFEIL010000244.1 GCA_017495105.1 Emticicia sp.
TCCATGTACAGGCGGTTGCTTTGATGGGTTAGAAGAAGATTATATTAATCTTAATCAGGGAGGTGAATCTACCGTGAGCTATTTAATGGCTAGACTAACCCCCGAAAAAGCTTCGAGGAGTATTCAAAAAATAGAAAACCCTGAAAAATTATATCTAAAATTCAATCGACAAAGCCATTTAGTTTAAATTAGATTTATGTATCTACATGATAGTCAAATTAGTCAATGATGAAAAGTGTCAAGTTTCCAAAACAAATGTGTGAATCTTGTAATTTTTATCAAATATTGTGTAACATATATAAATCTAAAAATACGCACCTTTGTAAGGTAAAATAAGCTAAATAGTGAAAACATTATTACTTGAACACTTTGATTATATCATCATTCTATTTGTTTTTGTAAGTATTGTATTCTCGAACGCTTGCTCATAATTCACAAATAAAAAATTAAACCATGAAAAATAATATGGCTATGTCCACACAACTCAATAAAATCCATTTGGGATTTCTAATGCTTATTATTGCATTTTCGCTATCAGCATGCACAAAGAAAATCGCTTTTCTTACATCATCAGTAGTACCAGCTGCCCGAGGCTATGTTTACATTAAAACCGATAAAAATAAGAATAATGTAATTGATGTTCATCTGACAGAGTTGGCAGAAGTACAAAGATTGCAACCAGCCCGACAAACATACGTAGTTTGGATGCTGACTGACCATGATATTACAAAAAATATCGGCCAGATTAAAAGTTCAACAGGTATGATGTCTAAGCAATTAAAGGCGTCTTTCGAGACTGTTTCTTCATTTAAGCCTGTGAAAATTTTTATCACAGCCGAAGATAATGCGGACATTCAGTACCCAAGCAGTTTGATAGTTTTAGAAACTGATAAGTTTTATAGATAAACATTTTTAAAGACAAAAAAGTACTTTTTATATCATTAGTCTTGATTTGCGGGTTTTTAGTAAAATTTCAGCGAAAGTTCGAGAATATCTTAATTAAGTACTAAATACTCATGATATTTTGAAAACAAACATCACGCTGAATTTGGGCAATGAAAAAAAGAGCATAAAATGCCAAATAAAATCAATAAATCATCAAAAAAGTGTCGTTATTGATGCTTTTTTTAAAGATACATTATCAGCGTAAACATCTGATAATTAGTTACTAAAGACACATAACTTTATATAAAAAACAAAAACTATGAGCAATCTTCTTTATATCGTCGCCGTGATTTTAATCATCTTTTGGGCAATTGGTTTCTTTGCTTATAGTGCTGGGGGAATCATTCATGTATTACTTGTGATAGCGATTATTTCCATTTTTTTGCGAGTTATTCAGGGCGATCGAATCATTAAGTAAAAAACAAGTGTAGAACACCTTCAATAGATATAAGTAGGTGTGAAACGCTTAATCAGATTTAGTAAAATAATCATTCAAAAAACACAAAAATGAAATCAGGAAAATTGTTGTTAGGCATATTAGCAGGTGTTGCCGCTGGAGCAGTAGTTGGAATTTTGTACGCACCCGAAAAAGGTTCAAGAACCCGTAGAAAAATTATGGATAAGAGCGATGACTATGCCGACGGTCTTAAAGATAAATTCGATGAGTTCGTCGATTCTTTAAACAAAAAATATCAAAGCACCGTGCATGATGTCGAAAATATTGTGTCAAAAGGAAAGTCTAAATACGAAAGTGCAATGTTGGAAGTAAATGAATTGGTTGCGAAAGACAAATCAAAGTTTGATGGAGTAATCAAAGATTAAATACATAAGCAATACAGTAAAATTCTCATGGTATGGATTTCTATACCATGAGTCCTTCAAAACACTGCCGATTATGAAAAACTATGAAGCCCACATCGAATCGCTTTTTGAAAAAGCAGAAGATTGTACCAAAACAACCTTAGAACTTTTGAAACTAAAAGCCATTGACTCATCGTCTGATTTTGTCTCATTTTTAGTGGTAAAATTTGTACTTTTTTCGTTTATTTGTCTTTTTATAATCATCTCCAATATAGGTGTTGCTTTATGGATTGGAGATTTACTTGGTAAATCTTACTATGGCTTTTTTTTATTAGCAGCTTGCTATGCTTTAATTTTATCTTTGCTTCCTTCCTATTTGTATCAATGGGTAAAAGTACCAATCAGTAATTTTATTATTGCCCAATTGCTTAAAAAATCAAGATCATGACCGATAATTCTTTACTTTTAAAAGAAAGAATCGCTTTTTTAAAAGACCGTCAAAGTCAACAAATTATCTTGTTAAAGGAGCAAGCTCACATTACTTTTGAAAGTCTAAAACCAATCAATTTCCTGCAAGATACCATAATAGATTTTACCTCTCAATCTGATTTAAAAGAGAATGTTTTTAATGGAATTACTGGTGTAACAACTGGTTTCTTATCAAAAAAACTCATAGTCGGCACTACAAATAGTCCTGTCAAAAAACTCGTAGGAACGCTTCTTCTAATCGGTATTACTGCACTTGTAACAAAAAATTCAAGCAAAATTAAGGCAATTGGTGAAGTATTTTTGAAGCATCTTTTTAATCGTGAAACTGCGATTAAAGCCCAAGAATGATTTGTTTGTCTTTAATTTAAAGCAATCATAAGCTACATTCCGACACAGACAAAAATCTACATTTAAGCCAACGATGGAAATAATTCAGTCACGAATCAATTGCTCCAAATGCACCTGGGTTTTTAATTAAATTTGAAGGTTTATAAGTACAAAAAGGCACTCTAAGTACAAGAGACAATATAAATCGACAAATTGAAATGATGAAACTTGTCAATTTTAGCATTTTGTTGCTCCAGCGAATAGTCTCGAATCTTGGCGGCGAACCGTCTCATATCTTTTGTCCGACTTAAATGTGTGAATCATATAAATTATTTGAAATATTTTATAACACTTCTTGATGCAAGAAACCTCACCTTTGTAGAGTAATTAGTGATAAACATATATAAAAAATCATGACAAATCTAACACAATTAAAAGGAAATTGGAATGCCACCAAAGGCAAACTAAAGCAACAATTTGCGATGCTTACCGACGATGATTTATTGCTGGTAGAAGGAAAACAAGATGAAATGCTTGGTCGTCTTCAAACCAAACTTGGCAAGACAAAAGAGGAACTGCAGACTCTCATAACTAGTCTTTAAAACCCAGTTTTTTAACAATTTTTTAAAAACATTTAAATATAAAAAAATGAAAAAATCAATCTTAGTGACCACCCTTTTTGTTTCTGCATTAATTGTTGGTGCTTGTAGTTCGCCTACAAAAAAGGTGGAAGATGCAAAAACCGATGTTGTGGAAGCCAACAAAGAATTGGATGATGCACAAGCAGAGTATATGGCTGATATGGCAAAATATAAGACTGAAACAGCCGAAAAAATAGCCGCAAATGAACTAATTATAAAAGATTTCAATGTCCGAATTGCCAGTCAGAAAAAAGATGCTCAGGTAGAATATAAGCAAAAAGTAGCTTCTCTAGAGCAAAAAAATACTGATATGAAAAAGAAAATTGATGGTTATAAATTGGATGGAAAAGAAAATTGGGAAAAATTCAAAACTGAATTTAATCACGATATGGACGAACTCGGTGAGGCATTTAAAGACTTTACGGTTAAAAATGTAAAATAAAGCCCAACACAACTTTTGTAAAGAAAAACATTAAATACACACAATTTTAATTTTTTAAAAAATGAAAAAGTTACTTTTAATTTTAACCCTTGCTGTTACCGGTATCAACCTTTGCCAAGCACAAGTATCAGATGATTCACGCAAAAAGTTTCAATTTGGACTAAAAATTGGTTCAAATTATTCAAATATTTATGATTCTAATGGCGAAAATTTTAAAGCTGAAGGAAAGTTTGGCTTAGCCGGTGGCGTTTTTATGGCAATTCCAATCGGTAAATTTTTGGGTGTTCAACCCGAAGTGCTGTTTTCACAGAAAGGCTATAAACAAACAGGTACTTTTTTAGGAAGTACTTATGATTTGACTCGTACTACCGACTATATTGATATTCCATTGATGCTTTCTATCAAACCTGTCAACTTTTTGACAATTCAACTTGGACCACAATTCTCTTTTTTGACAAAACAAAAAGATGTTTTCAAAAATGCTCTTGCAACTGTAGAGCAGCAAGACGAATTTAAGAATACTAACATTCGTAAAAATATATTGTGTGCCGTTGGTGCTATCGACATCAATATAAAACGTATAGTAATTGGTGCTAGAACAGGTTGGGATATTCAAAATAATAATGGCGATGGCACATCGACCAACCCTCGCTACAAGAATGCTTGGGTACAAGCAACTTTAGGATTCAGAATTTTATAATTTTAATCTTATGAAAGCAGAAGCAAAACAAATTAGCGAAGGGATTTCGGCAACTTTGATTGAATTTATCTCAATTGATAAAATCAGTAAAAACCTCGGAAAGACTATAAAAAATTCAGCAAAGAAAATTGCTAAGAAAGTAGCCAAACTTCAAAAGAAGGAAAACAAAATGGCCAAAAAAGTGGCAAAACAGGCAGATATTAAAGAGTTTCTAAGTGCTACAAAACGTAAAACATCAATAAAAAAGGCAGTTGTAAAAAAACTACCTGTGGTTTCTAAGTCTAAAGCCGTGAAGCTAAGCGTAACTTAAAAATTTCAAATCAGATAAATAGCAAACCTATGTTTTATATACTTGAAATTTCACTAATTGTCATTTTATTGATACTTGGTAGCTACGAAGTCTTGCAACTTACTAATTTAGGAAACAGATGGTCTTGTTTTTCGAGACTTTCAATTAAGTTGTATATTCCTGCGAAACTGAGCCACCGATTGTAGGGAAAGTGAGCCACATGTG
>JAFEIL010000307.1 GCA_017495105.1 Emticicia sp.
AAGGGACTTGTCCTAACCGCTAGACGATAGGGCCGGCTGGTTCCATTTATCGTCTGCGTAAGCGAATTGTGGTGCAAAAGTACGGTAAAAATTTTAATGCACAATAGCCCACCAAAAAAAAAAAATAAAATACCTAAAGTTCTTACTTACATTATATCAAAAATAAGAAATATTACATTTTCACAAAAAAAATGAAAATATTTTCGATTTTCACGAAATACTTTGTCTGAGTTTCGAAAATCCCCCTTCTCTTATCTATCTTTGAAAAAACTTAACACTTCAAAACATTCAGCGTCAAATGAGAAAGATTTATTATTATTTTTTCTTTATCTTCAGTTTTTTAAATTTATCGGCTCAAACCACTAAAACTCCCGACGAATTTCTGGGGTATAGGCTTGGCACAAAATTTAGCTTCCATCATCGGATAGTTGATTATGTGCGTCATGTAGCTGCACAAAACCCAAGCCAAGTAAAAACTATTGATTATGGCATGACCTTTGAAGGTCGCCCACTTATGGTTGCTATCATTGCTTCTCCCGAAAACTTGGCTAAAATTGAAGAGATTCGCACTAACAACCTAAAAAGTATAGGCCTCATGGAAGGTAAGCCAACAGGCAAAGTTCCTGCAATTGCATGGTTAAGCTATAATGTGCATGGCAACGAAGCAGTTAGTTCAGAAGCCGTTCTAAAAGTTTTGTATGAACTTCTCAATAAAAATAATGCAACCACACAAAATGTATTAAAAAATACGGTAGTAATCCTTGACCCGTGTATCAATCCTGATGGACGTGACCGTTATGCTCAATGGTACAACCGTGTAGCTAATCAAGGCGGAAACGCTGCTCCATTTGCCATCGAACACAATGAACCTTGGCCGGGAGGGCGTTTTTCGCATTATATATTCGACCCAAATCGTGATTGGGCTTGGCAAACGCAAGAAATTACGCAACAACGTGTAAAACTTTACAACCAATGGATGCCACATCTTCACGCCGATTTCCACGAAATGGGATATAATACACCCTACTATTTTCCACCATCAGCTAAACCTTATCATGAAGATTTGAGCAAATGGCAGCGTGAGTTTCAACAAACTTTGGGTGAATTCAATAAAAAATATTTTGACAAAAATTACTGGCTATATTTCTCGAAAGAAAATTACGATTTACTTTATCCAAGCTATGGCGATACTTATCCTTCCTACAATGGTGCTATCGGTATGACTTATGAGCAAGGTGGCGGCGGTCGTGCTGGTTTGGCAATTGCCAAAGACGACGGTGATACGCTTACACTTACACAACGTATTTCACATCATTTTGCCACAAGTATGGGTTCGTTAGAGGCAATTTCAAGCCGTGCTGATAAAACTGTTGAGGAATTTACAAAGTTTTTTACTGATAAAACTGCCAATGGCTACGGCACTTACAAATCATTTGTGATGAAAACTAAAGGCGATGAAGCCAAGATTCAAGCACTAACGAGCCTTTTAGATAAACTACAAATCAATTATGGTTTTGCGGCAAAAGAATCTACAGTAACAGGTTTTGGCTATCAAAGTTTAAAGGATGAAAGTTTCAAAGTAGAAGCTAACGACCTAATTATCAGCACTTTTCAACCAAAAGGAACGTTTGTAAAGATTTTATTTGAACCAAAAACAGCTTTAGAAGATTCAGTAACCTATGACCTTACTTCTTGGTCATTGGCTTATGCTTATGGATTAAAAGCGTTCGCAGCCAAAGAAAAGTTGGCAATGGGCAACCCACAATTGACAACTACAAAAACTGCCATTATCGACGGAAAGCCTTATGCTTATGTTGCTGCTTGGAAATCATTTGAAGATGTCAAATTTTTATCTAAAATTTTGGCTGCTGGAATTAAAGTAAGATTTAATGAAAATCCGTTTGAAACTGATGGTAGAAAATTTGATGCAGGCTCGTTGATTATTACTCGAACCAACAACGAACGTATGGGCGATAAATTTGACAAGACAATTCTTGCTGCCGCTCAGGAATTCAATATCAATCTTTTAGGAACAGCATCTGGAATGGTTTTGAGTGGAAATGACTTCGGTTCAGGTTCGGTCAATGTACTTAAAAACCCAAGAGTTGCTTTGATTGCTGGTGATGGCGTGGTTTCGACGGCCTTTGGCGAGGTTTGGCATTTCTTTGAGCAGCAAATAAAATATCCAATTTCGGTAATTGAAGGAAGTTCATTTTCAAAAGTTCCACTCGACCAACTTGATGTTATTGTTTTAGCTGATGGCAATTATGAAAAAATATTTGGTAATGGTGATGCATTAAAAAAATGGATTCAAGGTGGAGGAAAAGTGATAGCCCTTGAAGGAGCAACTGCTTATTTTGCCGACAAAGATGGTTTTGCGTTGAAACATAAAAAAGATACCACAGCAAGCGATAAAGCCGAACTCAAAACTTATGGAACACGTGAGCGTGAAGGTATCATGGAGCAAATTCCAGGGGCAATTTTCAAGGTAGAGATTGATAAAACGCATCCGCTTGGTTATGGCACTGATGGAATTTATTACTCATTGGTGCGTGATGTGTATGCTTATGATTATTTGAAAGATGGCTGGAATGTAGGTTATATTAAAGAGAATAATCATGTGACTGGCTTTGCAGGAAAAATTGCGAAAGAAAAGATGAAAAATACACTAACTTTAGGTGTGCAAGAAATTGGACGAGGGAAAATTGTTTATATGGCTGACTCTCCTCTATTCCGAGGTTTTTGGTATTCGGGCAAGTTGATTTTTGGAAATGCACTTTTTACTGTAAATTAGACACGAGATACGGGATTTGAGATATGAGATGAAAAAACTCATTTCTTGTATCTCGAATCTCCTATCTCACTTCTCAAATCTATAAAACTATGAACAATACTAGACGCTCATTTCTAAAATCAGCCCCATTGGCAGGTGTAGCAGCTTTCGCAAGTCCTGTTTTTGCGGAAACACCACAACCAATTATTAAAACAGCAAGCCGAATAAAACTTAGTGTATCAAGCTATTCGTATTGGCATTTTAAGGGCGATAAATTTCCGATTGAAAAAGTAATCGACGAAGCCGCAAAATTGGGGCTTGATGGCATTGATGTGTTACACCGACAAATGGAAGGAGAAGACAATGCTTATTTACAAAAACTAAAAAAGCATGCCTTTGTGAATGGAATCGCTATGACTTGTTTGTCGATTCACCAAGGTTTTGTTTCTCCCGATAAAGCAGTTTTGAAAGAACATATTGACCATACCATACATTGTATCGAATTGGCCTACAAAATGGGCATTCCGTGTATGCGTTTGAATACGGGTCGTTGGGGAACAATCAAATCCTTTGATGATTTTATGGCAAAACGTGGTATAGAACCTGCAATTGCGGGCTACACCGAAGATGAAGCATTTAAGTGGTGCATTGATAGTATTCAGCAATGCCTAAAAAAAGCTGAAGAATGTGGAATTTTGTTGGCTCTCGAGAACCATTGGGGACTTGGCTCTACACCCGAAGGAATGCTTCGTATCAAAAACGCTATTGATTCACCGTGGCTGGGGCTATTGATGGATACGGGCAATTTCTTGGAAAATCCTTATGATAAACTAGAGAAAATTGCTCCACAAACTAATTTCGTTCAAGCCAAAACTTATTATGGTGGAGGAGAATGGTACTCGCTTGATTTAGATTACAAACGTATTGTTGATATTCTGAAAAAGGTAAATTATCAAGGCTATATTTCGATTGAATTTGAAGGAAAAGAAGATCCAAAAACCGGCGTTAAGAAAAGCGTTGATTTGTTGAGAAGTGTCTTATAAAATACTTACTACTAATATTATACAAAAAACACTGTGAATAGTGGCGTTAAAAATACGCCACTATTTTACATCAACAAAAATGAAAAAAGCTTTAAACTTTACTGTATTATTTTTTATTTCAATTTTTACTTTTTCTCAAACAATTCCTGTAAACATTCGATTTATTGACATCAATAAAAATCCAATTATCGGTGCAAGTGTAAAGCTTATCAACAGAAATGACAGCACAAAAATTTTGTATAATTTGACTGATACTTCGGGGATTGTGAAGTTCTCGCCAAAATTGGGTCAATATACAATCAAATCAACTTCAATTGGCTACAAAAATTTTGAAAAAGGCGTTTCGATAAATATCAAAAACATTTCTTTTGAATTTATAATGCAAGATGATGCCAATGCTTTAGCAACCGTAACGATTGTTGCACAAAAGCCTTTGGTGAACCAAGAAGACGACATAACGATTATCGACCCCGAACCTATCGCCAATTCAAGTACAAGTGCTTACGAAATCATCGAGAAAACTCCTGGCCTTTTTCTTGACCAAGATGGCAACATTTATATCAGTAGTACATCGCCCGCTACAGTATATATCAATGGTCGTGAGCAAAAAATGAGTTCAAGCGATATTGCTACAATTTTGAAGACTTTACCACCCAATAGTATTCAAAAAATTGAAATA
This sequence comes from Emticicia sp., assembly GCA_017495105.1. Lineage (GTDB taxonomy): Bacteria > Bacteroidota > Bacteroidia > Cytophagales > Spirosomataceae > Emticicia. The sequence continues at coordinate 4,496 of JAFEIL010000307.1, forward strand.
TTACGCACACCATCAGCCAAATTTGATGCCAGTAGTTCAGGTGGAATTGTGAATGTAATTTTGAAAAAAGGGGTAAAAATTGGCAGAAATGGAAGCCTTAATACAGGCATGAATCAAGGGCGTTTCGGCAATCAGCTTGTGGGTTTGAATCTTACAAATAATGATGGCAACAGAAGTTCGTATTTTAATGTAAATTATACCAATCGAAATTCTTATGACCAAATCGAAACCACTCGAAAACTGTCAAGTGAGAATGTTTTAGACCAGCAATCATATTCTACTACTCCATCTCAGATTTTTTATAGTGGCTACGGTCTTAGTTTTGATGTAAATAAAAAATGGAATTTGAGC
>JAFEIL010000011.1 GCA_017495105.1 Emticicia sp.
ACCAGATATTATACGTCCAATCGCTTTTACAATTGATTGGCGTGGAAGACTTTGGGTCGTAGAAGGACATACCTACCCAGTACCCGCTCCCGAAGGACAAGGACGTGATAGAATCTTGATTTTTGAAGACACAAACGGCGATGGAACACTCGATAGCCGTAAAATTTTTATTGAAGGGCTAAACCTTGTTAGTGGTATTGAAGTCGGAATGGGAGGTGTTTGGGTTGGTGCTGCCCCTTATCTATTATATATTCCGACCGATTTCAATACCGATAAACCAACTGATGAGCCACAAAAACTATTAGATGGCTGGGGAACACAAGATACGCACGAAACCCTTAATAGTTTGCGGTGGGGTCCTGATGGTTGGCTTTATGGCACGCATGGGGTTTTTACTCACTCAAAAGTTGGTAAACCAGGTACCCCCGACGACCAACGCACTAAACTCAATGCGGGTATTTGGCGATACCACCCAACAAAACATATTTTCGAGTTATTTGCCGAAGGAACAAGTAACCCGTGGGGCTTAGATTTTAATGATTATGGCCATGCTTTTATTACGGCCTGTGTGATTCCTCATTTATACTACATGATTCAAGGTGGTCGTTTTGTACGTCAGGGAGGCAAGCATTTTAATCCATTTGTTTATGATGATATTAAAACCATTGCCGACCATTCCCATTATTTGGGCAACCGTGGGCCACATGCAGGAAATTTCCGCTCAGCAGCAGCAGGTGGCGGACACGCCCACGCAGGAGCAATGATTTATTTGGGTGGAAATAATTGGCCGAAAGAATATCGCAATAATATTTTTATGAATAATATTAATGGTGCAAGATTAAACATTGATGAACTGACCCGTGAAGGCTCAGGCTATGTAGGTAAGCACAAAAAAGATTTTATGCCCATGAATGATAGCTGGTCGCAGTGGCTCAATTTTAAATATGACCCAAGTGGGTCAGTTTTTGCAATCGACTGGTATGATAAAAACCAATGCCATAATTCAAATCCCGATGTTCATGACAAAACAATGGGACGAATTTTTAAGATTGGTTACGAAACAGATAAATGGGTGCAAGTCGATTTACGCAAAGCAACTGACTTAGAATTGGTTAATTATCAGTTAAATCCGAATGAATGGTTTGTTCGTCAAGCAAGAACAATTTTGCAAGAAAGAGGTGGAAATAAGCAAGTACATGATGCCCTAAAAGTTATTCTAAATACAAATTTAGATGTTAGTCGTAAACTGAGGGCATTATGGACACTTTATGTTACTAACGGCTTTTCGGAGAAAGAATTAATTGATTTGCTTTCAAACCAAAGTGAGTATATAAGAAGTTGGGCGATTCAGTTTTTGGCCGAGAATAAATCCGTTTCTTCTGAAACTTTAAAACATTTTGGTGTAATGGCTAAAACCGATAAATCAGCTTTGGTGAGACTTTATTTGGCATCGGCCATGCAAAGAATCGAGCCAAATAAACGTTGGGAGGTGGTGGAAGCTCTCACTCAAAAAACGGAAGACATTACCGATCATAATTTACCGTTGATGATTTGGTATGCCGCCGAGCCTTTGGCTGATATCGATGTGAAAAGAGCGATTCAAATGGCAGAAAAAAGTACGATGCCTAAGTTTTTGGAGTATATGAAAAAAAGAACAGGTAATAATTCAACAACCGACAATAGAAGTCACAACCATAATCATTAATTTAAATTTACCATTAATAAATAAGATGAAAAAATATTTCAAAATATTCCTACAATATAGTCTTTGCGGCAGCCTAATAGGTGTAGTATCGCTTTCTACGTTTGCTCAAGACTTTAAAAAAACAATACTTTCAAGAGATTTTCTATCAGAGGGAGGGGCAGTAGCTGATTTGAATAAAGATGGAAAACTTGATATTGTGGCTGGTTATTTTTGGTTTGAAGCTCCCAACTGGATTCGTCACGAAATGGCTCCTTCAAGAGTGTTTAAGCCCCGTGAAGAATACAGTAATTCATTTCTTAACTTTGGAATGGATGTAAATCTTGATGGCTGGGACGACGTTGTGATTATTGATTATCCAGGAAAACCGGCTTTTTGGTTTGAAAATCCCAAAAAACAGCAAGTAATCGAATGGAAAAAGCATATTATTGCTGATTCGGTAGGTATAGCCAACGAATCACCCAACTTTGTTGATATTGATGGTGATGGAAGGTTGGATATTTTGTGTGGAGATAAAGCCAAAAAACAGATTGTTTGGCTAAAATCGCCAAGTAAAAAAGGAGAAACAGCGTGGAAAAGATTTAATTTGACAAAAGAAAAAGTAGCAGGAACAGAGATGTTTTCGCACGGAATTGGTTATGGTGATATTAATCATGATGGAATAAAAGACGTGGTCATTCGTGAAGGCTGGTATCAAGGCACAAAAGACCTCAATGGTGGAAATTGGGAGTTTCATCCAGCAAATTTGGGCGAACCGTGCTCTCACATGCAAGTTTTTGACGTAAACGGTGATGGTAAAAATGATGTTGTAGCGGCATCTGCACACGCATTGGGAGTTTGGTATTATGAGCAAATCAACGAAAATGGAAAAATAGATTTCAAAACTCACACAATAAGCACAACCACCTCCCAAACGCACGCATCAATAATGGCTGATTTGAATGGTGATGGAAAAAAAGAATATATAACGGGCAAACGTTATTTGGCTCATAATGGTCGAGATAATGGCGATGCCGATGCTCCAATTTTGATGTATTTTGAGTTTGATTCTAAAAAGCAGCCCTATTGGACTGAACACATCATTGATATTGATTCAGGTTCGGGGCTGAACATAACGGTTGCTGATATGAACAAAGATGGCAAGCTTGATATAGTTATTGTCAGTAAAAATGGCGTGTTTTTGTTAGAAAATAATTTGAAGAAAAAAGATAAATAAACTATTATTCGATTAGTGCAATGTAAGATTTAAAGCTTCAATCGGTCTCGAATCTCACTGAGGTTATCTTCATAAGAAGCTCCAACTGCTATTTCACTACCCGCCACCCAAACCGAATGGCGGGTAATTTTTTGAATCTTATTTAATGCCACAATATAAGAGCGATGGATTCTAATGAATTGATTAGTAGGTAATTGGCTAATACATTCCCCAATATTTTGTCGGCATAGTAGTTTTTTATTTGATAACACATACAACATATAATTCCCTTCGGCTTCTATAAAAAGAATATCATCAAGCAATACTTTTTCTTCTTCGTAGCCTGTTTTTAGAAAGATAAAATTATGCGATTCTTCACTTCTTGAAAGCTTTATTTCGAGTGCTTTATTGCAAGCTTTTGTAAATCTGGCGAGTGAAAAAGGTTTCATCAAATAATCAACGGCATCGAGTTCAAATCCATTTACTGCATATTCAGAATAGGCCGTTGTAAAGATAATCATCGGCGTTTTTTGTAGAATATGCACAAATTCGATACCCGAAATATCAGGCATTTTAATGTCTAAAAAAATCAAATCGACTTTGTTTTGTTGTAAAAATGGAATCGCTTCAAAAGCATCGGTAAAAGTTGCTTTCAGTTCAAGAAAAGGTGCTTTTTGAGCGTGAATTTCAATCACCTCTAAAGCTCTTGGTTCGTCGTCGATGGCAATGGCATTTATAATCATATTTGCTTGATGGTCAGACTTGAGGTGCGTAACCTTTGGTGCAGACATTTTTAGTAAATTCCGATAATCAAAGATACAAAATAATCATTGTCAGATGCTTGAATATCAAGCGTGTGGCGATTGGGATAAATCAATTCGAGGCGTTTTTTTACATTTTCTAAACCGATTCCATTATTTTCATGTTCGGGCGAATTTTCTTGTTTTGGATGAAGGCTATTATGTACTTTAAAATACAGCTTTTGAGCATCCTGCGTAAGTGTAATGTATATCCAAGAGGAATTTCGGAAACTTATGCCATGTTTAAAGGCATTTTCTACGAAAGGATTGAGTAACATTGGCGAAATGAAAATCTCTCGTTCAGAGTTTTGGATATTTACCTTTATTTCAATGTTATGATTCTCATCAATTCTCATGCGTTGAATATCAATATAATTGTGCAAATATTCAATTTCCTTACTCAACGGAATGCGGTCTTGGTGGTTTTCGTTGAGCATAAAACGCATCATATCACCCAGTTTTTGAATGCCATCAGAGGTTTTTTCTGCATTTTCTTTCAACGAAACCGAATAAAGTGTATTTAAGGCATTGAACAAAAAATGGGGGTTTATTTGAGAACGGAGGTTTAAAAGTTCGGCAGATTTTGAGACGATTTGTGTCTGTAATTGTATTTTTTCTTTGCTAAATACTTTCCTAAGAAACCCAATAACCGTAGAAACGAAGACAAATAAAATAAATAGCTGGAAAATCCACTCACCATGAAATCCGAGACTGACGTATCTAAAAGATAACCAACTTAGTAATTGAATAAAGTATCCACCAATTGCACCAAGTAGGTTGATAAACAAAAAGTAAATCATACCTTTCTGAAATTCTCTTGATTTTATTGAAGAAAAGTAAGGTAGAACTCTCTTGTAAAATGCTTCTTGGGCCAAGTAAACCGTCATGGCACAAATAGATATGAAGGATAAATCTCTGACTGCTCCATACCAATAATCTTTTCGTGGAATATTGCCAAAAAGAGCAATAAATATCATGGTTATACTGATAGTTGCTATCAGAAAATAGTCTAAATATTGAAAATTCGCCTCTTTTTCGTCTTTTAGTTTTTGATGAATATAATAGTAAAACTGAGAAAAAGCCTCATAAAACAAGATAATGATGAATACCGCAATACTATTTGTAACGACTAGTAATTTACG
>JAFEIL010000058.1 GCA_017495105.1 Emticicia sp.
CTATTAAATTAATTTACTATATGAAGAAATCAAGAATTTTCTAATCGATAAAAATTTGAAGAAATTAAAGAATTATTTTTTCGAGAATTTTTCGGCTTCAGCCAAAACACGCATCGTATTGCCTCCCCAAATCTTTTTAATATTTTTTGAAGTGTAACCGCGTCTGAGCAATTCAAACGTTACATTTTTTATTTTACTTACATCTTCAACGCCTATAACATCACTACCGCCATCCATGTCCATCCCTATTCCTACGTGGTCGATACCTACAAGTTTTACTACATGGTCAATATGATTCACCACGTCTTTTACGGTAGGCACATCGCTTGGATATTTATATTTTATCTGACGAAGTTCTGCATTGAGTTTCTTTTTGTCTTCGGGAGTGGCATCAGCTTTTTGTACTTGCATTCTGATAGTTTTTATCGAAATGGCTACTTCCGCCGAAGGTTTTTTCAGGAAATCAGCAACGAAATTTATTTGTATAACGCCACCTTTTGAAGCCAACATTTTTATCATATCATCGGACATATTTCTTTTTACATCGCATAATGCACGGCAAGAGGAATGTGAAGCAAAAACCGGTGCTTTGCTCAAACGCATGACGTCATAGAAAGCGGAGTCTGATAGGTGCGATACATCAACGACAATTCCCAAACGATTCATTTCTGCAATACAGGCTTCTCCAAGTTTGCTAATTCCGCCGTGTTCTGCTCCTTGTGGGTCGCCCGACGAATCGCTTAAATCATTATTAAAAGAGTGAGCAAGCGTGATGTAGCGTAAGCCTAAATCATAGAATAATTTCAGATTCGATAAATCATTACCAACTGGCCAACCGTTTTCCATTCCTATAAATACACCTAATTTTCCTTGTTTGTGGGCGGCGTAACCCTCTTTGGCGGTCGTTACCAAATTTACTTTATCAGCATTATTTTTTACTGCTTCATGAATTTTAGAAAAAATCTTCAATGCTTTATCCTTGGCCTCAAGATTTGCATCTGGTGTGCGTTTTCCTTGCCCCAAATACACCGCAAAAAACATGGCATCCATGCCACCTTCTTTCATGCGAGGAAAATCTATTTGAGTGCCATCTTCGGCATAGTTATGTTTTGTTCCCACGTTAAAGCCTTCAATATCCATCATATTAATAGGAGCATCGGCGTGCGTATCGACCGTATAGGCTTTCGCATGAATTTTATCGGCTTTTTTAAGCAACCGTTTTTCTTCTTTATTTTGAGCAAAACATAAAAAAGGTAGGCAAAAAAGGAGGGTGTAAAGATTTTTCATTGTTTTCTGAGGGTTAGATGAAGTTTTATTCTTAAAAAAATGATTTACGGAAATTTAGATATTTAATTGATTCATTATCAGTGCTTTGTGCCGTGCGACGGTCGCATATGAACCTTTGCAACTCTGTGCCTTTTGAGTATAATTGTCTATTTGAGTTTTCGCCCTTTCCATACATATTCTCCTTGTTTTTGTGCCACAAGTCCAAAAAAGACTACATATAAAGGATAAATGATTTGTACGAAAGGAATCAACCAAGTTAGAGATTTTTTACGTAAAAAATTGATGATAAGACTTAAAAAAATAAATTCTGTCGAATATTTCAATAAAAGAATTAGTAAAAGGATTTTTGTAGAAATAAAATCAAAGAACCAAAAGCCAAAACTTGAAGGTACAACTAAATTTGCTAGAAAGACAAAAATCGCTAAAGCTGTAGTTTGCCAATTATTATAATGTTGCCATTTGCTAGCCCAGCGTTTGCGTTGATTATAAAATGAACGCCAATTTGTGTGAGCATTGGTTTCGACAATAGTATCTTGATTTTTCAGGAATCTAACTTTTTCAGGGTACTTTGCCGCAATTTTATGCATCAAAAACTCATCATCGCCAGAAGCCAAATTTTCATTTCCTGCAAAGCCACTTACCTCATAAAATACTGATTTTAAATAAGTTAAGTTCGCTCCATTGCACATATTTGGTTTTTTTATAAACATCGCACAAGCTCCTGAACCAATCAAACTCGCAAATTCTATAATTTGAATGTTGGTGAAAATTGAGTCGTTATTTGGAAATACAATGATAGACTTTAATGTCTTTGAATCTTTGTACCTTAATGTCTTAAAAAATGTTACGGGACAACTCACTAAATAGGCTCCAGTTCGTGCTTGGAAATTTGCTATACTTTCGAGCCATTTTTCACCAACTCTACAATCGCCATCGGTTGTTGTTATTAGTTGTCCACTTGCCAGTTTGATAGAAGAATCAATAGCTCTTTTTTTTGGTGAAGTATTGTTGGTTTTTGGAGGTAATTGATTAATAATGAGGTTTAAATTGGTGTTTTGTTGAAATTTTTGAACGATTTTAAGTGTATCATCTGTCGAATCATCATCGGCAAGGATGACTTCAAATTTATGTTTTGAATAAGTTTGTTTTTCTAAATCTTGTAATAAAAAAAGAATATTTTCAGCTTCATTTCGGACTGGAATGATTACTGATATTTTTAAAGTTTCAAAAATATTTTCTTTCAAAAAAGAGCTATCAATTGGGTTTTTAAGCCAAATAACAACCAAAGCTAGATTTGCTAAAAAATATATCACAGTTATTATTAATAGTGTTAATATAAGCATTTTAGTTTCTTGTTGGTGTAAATTTTAGTTGTAAAATAAATACACTTCCTATAATGATTGGTAGCAAAATATTGACCAACCAAATCATAAATGTTGCCGACGAGACAGCGATAAAATTTGCTCCAAAAAAACCGAAATAGTAAATTGAGGTCAATTCTCTGATACTCAAATCACCCAAAGCGTTGAGGATAGAAATAAGGGTTTTTGTCAAGAAAATAATTCCAACCCCGACTAAAAGTACATAAATTGGTACATTAACTTGAAAAACTTTTAGCATCAGTATAAATTGAATCGAAAAAATGACATATCTACTTATTGCAATTATGAAAAGTTTTTTTAATTCTAAAAGTGTGTAGTTTTCCAAAACACCTAAATACTTTCTTAAGTATTCAAAGAATTTATTTCTGGATAAAAACTCCTTTAAATTTGGTAAATTTAAGCTCAAAAAAAATCCAAAAATCAAACAGGTCATTAACAAAATAATAATGAAAATGTGCAAAAACAAAGGTTTGGGATTTGCCCAAATTACAAAAAAAAGATAAGAAATTGTGCCAAAAAGCAGGGAAACGTACATTTGCAGGCTATTTCCAAGTAAAATTGCTCCGATACTTTGGAGCCGTTTATCAGTTTTGAGCATTAGGATTTTTCCTGCGTAATCACCAATCATCATTGGAGTAGCAGTTGAAAAAGCAAGTCCAATCAAAACTCCTTTGTAGGCTTCCACAAAACTAATTTTTTCAACTTTAGAAGCCAATTTTCGCCATTTCCAAGCTTCAAATGCCCAATTTATTGGCGTGAGTAGGAAAATAATTCCAAGCAAGAATATGTTTTTCGGTAAAAATAATATTTTAAAACGCTGTTCAATCTCATCAAAATGCTCAATTTTTGATTGAATCAGACGATACAATAATAAAACGACTATTAAAAAAATGATAGTTTTTATCCACCATAGCACCCGACTTGACATAAGATTTGAGAATTTTGAGTTAATTTGCATCTATGAATCAAGATAAAATAATTTTAGGCGTTGACCCTGGTACACGTGTGATGGGCTACGGAATTATCTCCGTACAAGGAAGTACTTTAACGCTTATTCAATACGGTGTTATAAAACTTGACAAATATACTTCACACGAAATAAAGTTAAAGAAAATATTTGAGCGAATCACACAACTAATCACCGAATACTTGCCCGACGAAATGGCGATTGAAGCACCTTTTTATGGTGTAAACGTGCAATCAATGCTGAAATTGGGTCGTGCTCAAGGAGTTGCCATTGCTGCAGCTTTAAATCGTGAAGTACCAATTGTTGAATATCTGCCTAAAAAAGTAAAGCAATCGGTAACGGGAAACGGAAACGCCACCAAAGAACAGGTGGCGTATATGTTGGAACATTTACTGAAAACTAAATTAGAAACCCAGTTTTTGGATGCGACCGATGCTTTGGGTGTAGCAGTTTGCCATTATATGCATGGAAAAACTAAGGCCTTAACAGGAAATGGCTCAAAGAAAAAAGGCTGGTCTGCCTTTGTGAGTGAAAATCCGGATAGGATGAAGTAGATGTGAGTTCCTACCTAGCAGTTTTCAAATATTAACATTCAAAATTATGATTTTATTTTAAACAACTAATCATGAAATTTCGCTGTGCTTTCTTCAATTTTTAGCTACTTTTCTAAAATGTACTACACAAATACATCTGAATCCTAACCAATTCTGCGAGCTTTCATACTTAAAATTGGTTTTGATATTAAAACTATCATAATTTTCTTTGAAAGAACCACCTTTGGCAATACCTTTTTCAGCAGTCATTTCGGCTACATTACCGGTCATATTAAAAAGTTTGAAGTTATTTGAATTAAACTCATGTACTTCTGTTGTAGGTACCACACCATATTCAGTACAATCTACATAGCTATTAGTAGTTTTTATCCAATATTTTTCTTTAACATTAGCTTGAATGCCAAAAACTCCCATACCTTTTTTAAAATCTTCCTTCAAAGATTCGACACATTTCCTTACTTCACTTATTTTTTCGCCTTTTGAAACAAAATCGTCGTTCTTTATTTTGTAAAATTTTTCAATAATCCCATGAGGATAATCTTCAAACTTTAAACCACCTTGTGCTGCATATTCCCATTCTTCAATAGTCGGTAATCTAAATTCATAGTAAACTTCTAATCCTACAT
>JAFEIL010000036.1 GCA_017495105.1 Emticicia sp.
ACAAACTCCATTTTGATAGAAATCTAGATATAAGTCGCAAACCGATGCTCTAATTGACCGGCAAACGTTTTGTGAGCTACAAACTCCATTTTGATAGAAATCTAGATATAAGTCGCAAACCGATGCTCTAATTAACCGGCAAACGTTTTGTGAGCTACAAACTCCATTTTGATAGAAATCTATATATAAATCACAAACTGATGCTCTAATTGACCGGCAAATGTTTTGTGAACTACAAACTCCATTTCTGATTTCTAAGTACAAAGGTAAAAGTATTTTTTTAATTTCTCAAAAAAAATTTGCTCAAATTTATTCAACCTGCTAACTTCGGCATTATGAGCGAGCGTAGAACATCTTTTTTTGACACCAAAATAGAGTATTTAAAAGGTATTGGGCCATCAAAAGGCGAGATTCTCAACAAAGAGTTGGCAATCTTTACTTTTGGTGACTTGATAGAATATTATCCTTTTCGCCACGAAGACCGCACACAATTTCACAGAATCTGCGATTTGAATGATACGATGGTTGCCGCCCAAATAAAAGGTCGGCTTCGTTCGTGGGAAAAAGTAGGAGAGGGTGCAAAAGCCCGATTAGTTGGGCAGTTTACCGACGGAACGGGTGTTTTAGATCTAATATGGTTTCAGGGAATTACCTGGGTTGAGAAAAATCTTCGTCTTCAAGGCGATTATGTGGTTTATGGCAAACCGAGTTCGTTTGGAAGTAAATGGCAAATAACGCACCCCGATATGGATGTGCTTACGCCCGAAAACGAACGAGGAGGATATTTTCAGCCAGTATATCCGTTGACTGATAAACTTCGCAAGAAATACATTGATAGTAAGCAAATTAGCCGATGGATGCGTACCTTGCTCGAATCGGCCGTTACGAATATCCGAGAAACGCTTCCCGCTCCACTTGTGCAGAAGTTTCGACTGATTTCTAAACAAGATGCAATCTATCATATTCATTTACCAATCAATCAAGAAGCACTTCGGCAAGCCACACGACGATTGAAGTTTGAGGAGTTGTTTTATAATCAGTTTCGATTGATTAAACAAAAACTCATTCGCAAGCACGATTATGCAGGACAGGTTTTTGATAAAACAAAGTTACTGACCGAGTTTTACCAAAATCATTTACCTTTTGAATTAACCAATGCCCAAAAGAAAGTTATCCGTGAGATTTTCCACGATATGCGTTCGGGCAAGCAAATGAACCGATTGCTGCAAGGCGATGTAGGTAGCGGAAAAACCATCGTGGCGTTTATAACGATGCTCTTGGCTCTTGATAATGATGCCCAAGCGTGTTTAATGGCTCCGACCGAAATTCTTTCTGACCAACATTATACTGGTCTGAAAAAGTTTGCCGACTTGATGGGCCTTAAAATTGTTGAACTCACAGGTTCAGTCGGAAAAAAGCAACGCCGAATCATTGATGCGGGTTTGCTCGATGGCAGCATCAATATCATCGTCGGCACACACGCTTTGCTCGAAGACCACGTTCAGTTTAAAAACCTTGGCCTCTGTGTGATTGACGAACAACACCGTTTTGGCGTAGCTCAACGAGCAAGGTTGTGGGATAAAAACCAAAATTTCCGACCGCACATTTTGGTCATGACCGCAACGCCGATTCCTCGTACTTTGGCTATGACGCTTTACGGAGATTTGGATATTTCTATTATCGACGAACTTCCAAAAGGTAGAAAACCCATCAAAACGCTACACAAATACGATGCTGACCGATTGCGTGTGTTTGAGTTTTTGAGAAGTGAAATTCAGAAAGGTCGCCAAGTTTATATTGTTTATCCGCTCATTGAAGAATCGGAAACTTTATCTTTCAAAAATCTAATGGATGGCTATGAGAGTATTTCAAGGGCTTTTCCAGAATATCCTTTAAGTATTGTGCATGGAAAAATGGGTTGGAAAGAGAAAGATTATGAAATGCAGCGTTTCAAGAATAAAGAAACACAAATATTGGTGGCAACGACTGTAATTGAGGTAGGAGTTGATGTGCCAAACGCCTCGGTGATGTTGATTGAAAGTGCTAATCGCTTTGGACTTTCGCAGTTGCATCAGTTGCGTGGGCGTGTGGGGCGTGGAGCGGAGCAGTCGTATTGTATTTTGATGACCGACCATAAATTGAGCAAAGATACTCGACTCAGAATTGATACGATGGTCAGAACCAACAATGGTTTTGAGATTTCGGAAGTAGATTTATCATTGCGTGGGCCTGGCGATATGGCTGGTACGCAACAAAGTGGAATGCTCGACCTAAAAGTAGCGGATTTGGCCAAAGATGGCGAGATTCTGAAATATGCCCGTGAGGCCGTCATGGAGATTCTGGACAACGACCCGGAACTCGAAGCCACGGAAAATCAGCCGATTAAGCAACATGTAAACGCATTAAGAAGTAATGAAACTAATTGGAGTCGGATTAGTTGAGGGTTTCGGTGTTTTCAACCTCGGTGTCTGAGCGAAGCCGAAGCCGCTGTTATGCTGATTTTTGGTTCAATTAAAGTCTTCGGCATGAGACTTAATGGCATTGTTTCAAGTAAATAGGTTAATAAACTGCGAGAAAACCTATTACTCTGATGTCTTTGAAACCCGCAATGGATATTGAACAGCTGAAATATATAGTAAATGTAGAACATTTAGCCCAACGGGAGTAAAAATAAGAAAAGATATAAATCGAAAACAAGTACAACTGCATCAGAGTAATACGTGGATTACAAATCCACTACTCTAAGGTCGAAGATTGAAAATCTCGACCAGCGGGAGGTTATAAAATCAACCAACCTTACTGAACATTTCGCCTAACTGAGCGATACTGATGGAACTGAAAAAATCAAGCATCATAAATTCGATATTCAATCATTCGTTCAGCAATTTCCAAATAGTTGAAACCTTCATTTACGCCCTCTTCAATCATTTCAACTGCCATCTTAAGCGAAAAAAAACTAATAAATTGAATACCATTAACCTCAAATTCTATAGTAGGTGGAATTTTGTCACTATCAAAGAAAAATATTTCTGACTCAATATCGATTATACTTTTCGTATATAAATCAATAAAATCAATTTCCACGTCTGGCAATACATTAACTATAAATTGTTTTGCTTCGGCAAAATTTTTCAAATTAGGTATGAGTTCGATAAGTTTCATTTTTTTTTATTTATTACTTCCCAGTTCGGCTGAATATATATTCAGTCGATGTGTCAGCCGTTGTTACAACGGCATCTGAGAATAAGCAAATATAAGTATAAAACATCAGTCAAGGTTTGTCTCGTCCTAAAAATAGGCTTAAACAAAAACAATAAAAACCTTATTTTTCGCTACTTTAGCGAGTCGGATTAAATATACTATCGAAGGCAAAAAAACTTTATCAATCAAACCCATGCAATATCTAAAACATCAAAAATTTGCCGATGTCGAAATGTTTCGTTTTGGCTATTCGCCCATTGGCAAGCCACGGTTGAGTGTTTATTGCTATCTAATTGACAATGTGCTGATTGATACCGCCCAAACCAATTGCCAAGAAAAAGTACTAAAGGCTTTTGAAAACAAAATTATCGACAAAATTTTAATAACGCACTGGCACGAAGACCATTCGGGAAATACTGCCAAACTTGCCAAATTTCACAACGCCCAAGTTTACGCACATCCGTTCACGCAAGAAAAACTCCGTGAAGGATTTGAAATTCTTCCCTACGAGAAATTTCTTTTCGGAAAAATAAATCCATTTCAAGGAAAAGTAGCTGATTTTGAAGCAATTATCGAAACACCCAATCATAAACTTATACCCATTTTTACACCAGGCCACGCCGAAGACCACACGGTTTTTTTGGAAAAAGAAAATGGATGGCTTTTTTCGGGCGATTTGTACGTGGGCGTAAAAATCAGGATTTTTCGTAAAAACGAACAGTTTTGGCCGCAAGTTGAGGCTTTTCGCAAAATTTTGACTTATGATTTTGATGTGATATTTTGCGGGCATCATCCACGCCTAAAAGATGGCAAGAAAATGCTTGCCCAAAAACTCCAATATTTTGAGGATTTTGCAGGAAAAGCACAACATTTTCAACAAAAAGGCTTAATTCCTAAAGAAATTATGAAAGCAATGAGATTTCGTGAAAACGGCTTGCTAAAACTTTTACTTTCAAATGATGTTTCTGTAGAATATATGATTGAAGCAGCATTAAGACAGGTTTAAAGAAATTTTTAGATTTTCAGGATTAAATTTTTGTCCTCGACTTTACATAGAAAAATAGTTTGTGCATTGGTTTCTTTTTCCTTCTAAAATATTCATTATTTTTATTCTCTAAACTAAAAAACAAAACTATGAATCGTAGAAATTTTATTCAAACTTCGGGGCTTACACTCGGCACGCTTGCTCTTTCGGGTAAAGAATTATTGGCAACTATGCTGGCTGAAAATTCTTATAAAATGCGTGAGCTACGTGGTGGAGTAAGCGTTTTCATTGAGCGTGGCGGCACTATTGCTTACTTAAATACTAAAAAAGGTTTTGCGGTTGTCGATTCGCAATTTCCCGACCAATCGAAACATTTGATTAATGAATTGAAAAAACTTTCTGAAAAACCGATTCAATTATTAATCAATACGCATCATCACGGCGACCACTCAGGCGGAAATATTTCATTCAAAGGTTTGGTCGAACACGTTGTTGCTCACGAAAATTCGTTGAAAAATCAGAAGGAAACCGCCCAAAAGCAAAAATCGGAAGATAAACAATTGTATCCAGACGTAACGTTTTCTGATACTTGGAAGCAAAAAGTAGGAAAAGAAAGCATTAAAGCTCATTATTTCGGAGCGGGACATACAAACGGCGATAGTTTTATTCATTTCGAACATGCAAATATTGTTCACACGGGAGACTTGGTTTTTAATCGTCGTTATCCGTTTGTTGACAGAGCAGCTGGGGCTTCAGTAAAAAGCTGGATTTCGGTATTAGATAAAGCCCTTTCGACTTTTGATAACGAAACGCTTTTTATATTTGGTCATGCCTTCGACCCCGAAAAAATCACAGGTACAAAAGAAGATATTAAGATTTTCCAAGATTATCTTGCCAAACTTCTCTTATTTACCGAAAAAGAAATAAAAGCAGGCAAAACCAAGGAAGAATTTTTGAAATCATCGGCAGTTCCGGGTGTCACAGAAATGAAAGGAGACGGTATCGTACGTAGTTTGCAAGCAGCCTATGAAGAGTTGGGAGGTATTTAAGAACGATAATTGTCTGACTTACAAATATTTTCAACCAATAAACATTTTTTTAAACAAAGAGTTGTTTTGATTATAAGTAAAAAACATATCGTTTTTTTTCAATTAAATCATGAACCGTTATGAACAATGGTATGAATAGTGAGAAAGCAATTCTTTGGACAGAAAAATGGACTCCAATTGTAATTGATGTTGATGGCGTTGAAAAACCGCCCCGTTATGAGGTTTCAAATTTTGGTAGGTTGAGAAGTTTTCAAAATAACGAAAAAGGAGAAATTATAAAAGGTTCTGTGATTCAGGGTTATAAATCGCTCAACATCAGATTACCAAAAGGTAAATCGTTCAATAGATACGTTCACAAACTGATAGCCGAGACTTTCGTCGAAAAGCCAAGTATCGACCATAAATTTGTGATACATCTCGATTTTGATAAGCAGAGTAATCATTACGAAAACCTCAAATGGGTAACAAAAGACGAAATGGTGGCTCATAATAAGCTAAACCCTGCGGTTATCAATAAGCCGATTCCGAGACGAACAAAAAATTACAAACTAACCGAAACAAAGGTTAGAATGATAAAAAAAATGCTTCAACACGACAACACTCGTCTAAAAATGATTGCCAAACAATTCGGAATTACGCACACGCAGTTGAACCGAATCCGTTCGGGTGAAAACTGGGGTTATGTAAAAATTGATGAATAGATTACAGAATGCCCATTTGTTGTAAGATTTTATGCGAGATTTCGATGCGTTTTGCAACAAATTCAGGCATTTCTTTTTCTAAAGGCTTATTCACTCGTAAGGCGAAAAAATAAAGATTATCTTTCTTTTCTACATAACCCACAAACCAGCCAATGTCTTTTCCGCCAGCTTGAGCCCAGCCAGTTTTAGCTCGCAAAATATATTCTATGGTTTGTTCTCGAATCATTACACGCTTCACAATCTCAAAAGTGCGTTTCGAGAAAGGTAGTTTTTCTTCGTGTAATTTCACTAAAAACTCTAGTTGATTTTTAGGCGAAATCTACAAAGCCGAACTTTCTCCCATCCAAAAGGTAGTCAAATCTTTCCCAATATTGTGGTTGCCGTACTTACAGGCTTTCAAATATTTATTATATTTTTTTTCTCCAATTCTTCGAGCCAATTCCTGATAAAACCATACAGTCGAATTTTTATAGGCTTCGCTGAGGTCGTGGTCTTTGTCCTAAACTGGTAACCAGCGTTTTTCGCCGTCCCATTTAATTACATCATTTTCATCTTTAATTGCTCCAACTTCTAAGGCAATCAACGAATTTGGAATCTTGAAAGTCGAAGCGGGCGATGTTGCTCGCACAAAATCCGCTTTATCGGTTATTTGTAGGCTTTCTTTTTGAAATCATACAAATAAAAACCGCCTTCGAGGTCGGCTTCTTTGAAATATTGGCTAAAATCGACCAATTCTTGGGCGGAAATACTGAAAAATAAACAAATAAAAAGGCTTGAAAAAAAGATTTTTTTCATTGCTTGCAGAAAGAAGGTTAATTTTGATGAAATGTTTACAAATATAGATAGCAAAACCGAGAAATTCTCCGAAGAAAATGGATTGTTCTGACTAAATTTTGCTTTAAATTTTAAGAGTTTTTTATGAAATATCACCGAGTTTTAGTCGAAGCCATAGTTTTTGCTCTGCAACAGATTTTTAATGAAAATCGGCAAGCGGATAAGGTTATTGAGCAAGTTTTGAAATCAAATAAAAAGTGGGGAAGCCGAGACCGGGCTTTTATTGCCGAAAATACCTACGAAATTGTGCGTTGGTGGCGTTTGCTGAAATTCGTTTCAAATATCAATTGTGTAAAAGTGGAGGAAGAGGCCTTGTTTTGGCAACTTTTTGGCTCATGGCGAGTACTTCAAGGCGACAAATTGCCCGAATGGAACGAGTTTTCGATACTAAATCCCAAAGAAATTTTAGCTCGTAACGAAGAAGCCAAAGAAATCCGAAAAGTGCGTGAATCAATTCCTGATTGGATGGATGCCATCGGCGAGCAAGAATTGGGCGAAAACTGGGAGGCAGAATTGCACGCCATGAATCATCAAGCAAGCGTAGTTTTACGAACCAATACGCTGAAAGTTAATAAGTTAGATTTGAAAAAAGCTTTCCGAGAAATTGGTATTGATACCGAAACTTTGCCCAGTGTAGCCGATGCTCTGGTTTTGCCAAAACGTGCCAATGTTTTCGCAACCGAACTTTTCAAAAAAGGAATGTTTGAAGTGCAAGATGCTGGTAGTCAGTTGATTGCATCTTTTTTAGATGTAAAAGCAGGAATGCGAGTGATTGATGCCTGTGCGGGTGCGGGCGGAAAAACGCTTCATTTAGCAACTTTGATGGAAAACAAAGGTCGAGTGATAGCGATGGATGTAGAAGAGTATAAATTGCAAGAACTTCAACGCCGAGCCAAACGCAACGGAATCGGCAATATTGAAACCAAACTCATTGAAGCAAAAACCATCAAAAGATTAAAAGAAAGTGCCGACCGCCTTTTGCTTGATGTACCATGTTCGGGTTTAGGAGTTTTACGCCGAAATCCCGACGCAAAATGGAAGTTGAAGAATGATTTCTTAGAAAAAATCAAACAAACCCAAGCCGAAATCATTACAAATTATTCAAAAATGCTCAAACATGGTGGCAAAATGGTTTATGCCACTTGTAGTATTTTACCCTCAGAAAGTGAAGAACAAGTTCAGAAATTTATTGTTCAAAACCCTGAATATCAATTGATTGAAGAAAAACGTACTTCGCCAGCCAAAGATGGTTTCGATGGTTTTTATATGGCGTTGATTGAGCGAAAGTAAACTTTTTGTATGACAGGTTTTCAACCTGTCATTTTTCTGTACCGAGTTTATTCCTATATTTGACCAACAAATTCAACCTTATAAAATACCTATTCAACAAAACCAATCTATGAAATACGTAGCATCTATCGACCAAGGTACAACCAGCACTCGTTGCATAATTTTTGATAAAAAAGGGAAAATCGTTTCTGTTGCTCAAAAAGAACATGAGCAAATTTACCCAAAACCAGGTTGGGTTGAGCATAACTCAGAAGAAATATGGAAAAATACGCTCGAAGTAATTGCTTTGGCTCGTATCGACAAAAATATAAAACTCGAAGATATTGCTGCTTGTGGTATAACGAACCAGCGAGAAACAGCCGTAGTTTGGAATAAACTCACAGGAAAAGCCTACTACAATGCCATCGTTTGGCAAGATACTCGTGTCGGAGAAACCGTGAACGCTCTTGCCAAAAGTCACGGTTCGCAATTTTTTCAAGACCGAACAGGCTTGCCATTGGCAACCTATTTCAGTGGTTTGAAAATCAAATGGATTCTTGATAACGTAGCAGGTGTGCGTGAAGATGCTGAAAAAGGCGAAGCTATTTTCGGAAATATGGATACGTTTCTGATGTGGCATTTAACGGGTGCCACAAATGGTGGCTTGCACATTACTGATGTCACAAATGCTAGTCGTACGCAATTGATGAACCTCGAAACCGTTCAATGGGATGCAGAATTGGCTCAAATAATGAATATTCCGCTACAAATGTTGCCGAAAATCGAGCCAAGTAGCAAAGTTTATGGACATATCCAGTCTGAAACAATGCAAGGTGTGCCATTGGCAGGAATCTTAGGAGACCAACAAGCGGCACTCGTCGGACAAACTTGCTATCAACCTGGTGAAGCCAAAAACACTTACGGAACAGGCTGTTTTATGTTGATGAATACAGGAACAGAAATTGTTCCTTCAAAAGCTGGTTTACTCACAACCGTTGCCTACCAGTTTGAAAACCAACCAGTTCATTACGCACTCGAAGGCTCAGTGGCGATTTCGGGAGCATTGGTACAATGGCTGAGAGATAATATGGGAATGATAGAAAAAAGTGCTGATGTTGAAGCTTTGGCAAAAACCGTTGAAGATAATGGTGGAGCATATTTTGTTCCAGCCTTTTCTGGGCTTTATGCACCGTATTGGAAATCTTCTGCTCGTGGCGTAATTGCGGGTTTAACTCGCTACGTAAACAAAGGCCACATCGCTCGTGCGGTTTTGGAAGCAACAGCCTATCAAACTCGTGATGTATTGGAAGCTATGGAAAAAGATTCAGGCATTGAAGTTACATCACTTAGAGTTGATGGCGGAATGGTTGTGAATGAATTATTGATGCAATTCCAGTCCGATATGCTCAAAGTGCCAGTTATTCGCCCAAAAATGATTGAAACCACCGCACTCGGTGCTGCTTATGCCGCAGGTTTGGCCGTTGGTTTTTGGGCAAACTTAGATGATTTGCTACAAAATTGGGGTAAAGACAAAACATGGAAACCAAAAATGAAAGCCGTCGAACGCAGAAAACTTTACACAGGTTGGAAGAAAGCAATCAAGCGTTCGTTTGATTGGGAGAAGTAGATTTTACAATTAAGACGGGGTCGCCCGTGCGATTTAGAATTAAAAATTAAGAATGAATGTTTTACTGTTAACTTTGAATGTCTATTCATTCATTCATTAAATCATTCGCTCATTCACTCATTGAAAATGACAAAAGTAGATTTTTTAGTTATAGGTTCGGGCATTGCGGGTTTGAGTTTCGCACTTAAAGCCTCGACAAAAGGTAAAGTCTTGGTTTTGACGAAAGTAAATGCCGACGAAACCAACACCAAATATGCTCAAGGCGGAATTGCGGCCGTTTTCGACCCAGATACCGATTCTTTTGAAAAACACATCAGCGATACACTCATTGCTGGCGATGGACTTTGCGACCGAAAAATTGTAGAGATTGTAGTGAAAGAAGGCCCGGACCGTATTCAAGAATTAATAGAATACGGAACAAATTTCGATAAACATGATGGCGAATATGACCTCACTCGAGAGGGTGGGCATTCCGAAAAGCGAATTTTGCACTATAAAGATATTACAGGCAAAGAAATCGAACGTGCATTGCTCGAAGAAGTCAGCAAAAACCCAAATATCGAAATCCTGACGCACTATTATGCAGTTGAGCTAATCACGCAGCACCATTTGGGCATCGAAGTAAACCGTGAAACCAATGATGTAACTTGCTACGGTGTTTATGCTCTAAACTTACAGTCGGGTGAAGTCGAAACGATTTTATCGAAAATGACTGTCATGGCAACGGGCGGTGCGGGGCATATTTATTCGGCAACGACAAATCCTGTCATTGCTACGGGCGATGGCATCGCAATGGTTTATCGTGCCAAAGGTCGTGTGCGTGATATGGAAATGATTCAATTTCACCCCACATCACTTTACAACCCAGGCGAATACCCAAGTTTCTTGATCACCGAAGCCGTGCGTGGCGAAGGTGGCGTGTTGAAAAACAAAAAAGGCGAAGAATTCATGCACGGTTACGATCCTCGAGGCTCACTTGCTCCTCGCGATATTGTTGCTCGCTCAATAGATGCCGAAATGAAAAAAACTGGTGAAGACCACGTTTATCTTGATATTTCATTTAAACCAAAAGAGTTGATACTTCAACATTTTCCTAATATTTATGAGAAATGTCTGAGTATCGGACTTGATATTACTAAAGACCAAATTCCAGTTGTTCCTGCCGCCCATTATTTATGTGGTGGAATTTTAGTCGATGAAATGGGTCGTTCAACTATCAATCGTTTGTTTGCTTGTGGCGAATGTTCGTCAACCGGCTTGCACGGAGCGAATCGTTTGGCTTCCAATTCATTGCTCGAAGCAGCAGTTTTCGGTCATCGTATTGCCCATGAAGCTCTCGAAGATTTTGACACTTTGGTTTTCCAAGAGAATGTGCCAGATTGGAATGAATTCGGCACGGAACAATCGAATGAAGAGATTTTGGTAACGCACAATCTCCGAGAACTACAAAGAATGATGGCCGATTATGTCGGAATTGTTCGCTCAGATTTTCGTTTGGAGCGTGCCATGCGACGCTTAAAGCTTATCAAAGACGAAACCGAAGAGTTTTACAAGAAAACAAAGCTTTCGATGAAACTCTGTGAATTAAGAAATTTGGTGCAATGTGCCGAGCTGGTAATCAAATGTGCCATGAAACGCAAAGAGAGTCGTGGGCTTCACTATACAACCGATTATCCATATAAGTTGGGAGGAAAGCCAGAAAACTCGGTTTTGTAAAGAAAATTGCAAATAATAAATATTTTATCTAATTTTGCACCCCGATACTTAAAAGTATAACGTTGCTTTGTCGAAGCGAATGGTTCTTTCGATAAGGTTTTTTTATCACTCTAAAAAATTTGAACCAATGTCACAAAAAATCAGAATCAAATTGAAGTCATTTGACCACAATTTAGTGGACAAATCGGCTGAAAGAATTGTGAAAGCTGTAAAATCTACAGGTGCAGTTGTTAGCGGTCCAATTCCGTTACCAACTCGTAAAGAAATCTTCACAGTTTTGAAATCACCTCACGTTAACAAAAAAGCACGTGAACAATTCCAATTGTGTACTTACAAGCGTCTTATTGACATCTACTCGGCAAGCCCGAAAACAGTAGATGCCTTGATGAAATTGGAGCTTCCAAGTGGTGTTGATGTTGAAATCAAAGTGTAGTTTTGATAAAACGTACTATAAAAAGCCTATTTGTTGAAAAGCAGATAGGCTTTTTTGTTAAATTCTACATTCAGCACTCTAAACTCAGCACTCTAAACTCTTTGAGTGTATTGTTTTTATTCCTAAATTTGCATTAATTCTAAGAGATTTACATTCACCATAAAAGATTCAAGAAGTCAAAATGGCATCTACTAAAGAAAAAGCCCCAAAGGTTAAATACAGTAAAGAAACTTATATGTATTGGTACGAATCTATGTACCTTCAGAGAAAATTTGAGGAAAAAGCAGGGCAATTATACGGGCAGCAAAAAATTCGTGGATTTTGTCACTTATATATCGGACAAGAGGCTTGTTCATCAGGAGCGGTTTCGGCTTTAACAAAAGATGATAAATGGATTACTGCTTACCGTGACCACGGACATCCGTTGGCACTAGGCACTGACCCAAACAGAATCATGGCTGAACTTTTTGGAAAAGTGACAGGAACAACCAAAGGAAAAGGTGGTTCGATGCACATTTTTGACAAAGAAGTTAATTTTATCGGTGGACATGGAATCGTTGGTGCCCAAATTCCTTTGGGTGCTGGTATTGCTTTCGCTGAAAAATATAAAGGTACTCAAAACTTATGTATGTGCTATTTTGGTGATGGTGCAGTGCGTCAAGGTGCATTACACGAAGCATTTAATATGGCCATGACGTGGAAATTGCCAGTAATATTTGTGGTAGAAAATAACGGTTATGCAATGGGTACATCGGTTGAGCGTACTTCAAACGTACGTGAGCTTTACACAATCGGTGAGGCTTATGATATGCCATCTGAGCCAGTTGATGCCATGGATGTTGAAATGGTGCACGAAGCAGTAAAGCGTGCAGCTGACCGTGCAAGAGCAGGTGAAGGTCCGACTTTCTTGGAGTTTAAAACATACCGATATCGTGGACACTCAATGTCTGACCCACAAAAATACCGTACAAAAGAAGAAGTTGAGCAATGGAAGATGCGTGACCCACTCGAAATGGTTCGTCATCGTATCTTGACTAACGGTATCGCAACAGAAGCAGACCTTGAGGTAATTGACGCTAAGGTAAAAGAAGTGGTAGAGGCTTCAGTAAAATTTGCAGAAGAATCGCCATATCCTGAGCCAGAAGCTGCATTTGAAGACGTTTATATGGATGCAGAATATCCTTTCTTGAGAGAATAATTATATTCTGAGAGAATAAAAAGCTAGTTTTGAAGATTCAAGACTGGCTTTTTTTGTAGCAAACAATAAGATTTTTGTCTGTAATTATCTGAAAATAAGACATTTATCATATTTTTGAAAAAAAACTGCTTTTTCTAAAACATAAACACACCTAATCTGTTATTCTTATACTTTGATTTTATATCTGAAAAGCCCGAAGGTGCATTGTATCTCACAAATCTGAGAAAACCTTGTACATAAATTTGAATGTGGAGCTAAATTAACTTTTCAATAAAGTAAAGAAATGAGTAATTATTCGATTAAAGATTTAGAACAACTATCCGGTATCAAAGCCCATACCTTACGGATTTGGGAACAACGATACAACATTATCAATCCCAAAAGAACAGATACCAATATCCGTACTTATGATGATAAAGATTTAAAATTGGTTTTGAATATTGCATTACTCAAAGACCACGATTACAAAATCTCTGAGATTGCGAAGTTGAGTTTAGAACAATTATCAAAAGAGGTTTTGGCAATTTCTGATAAACAGCTCAATTATCCCGACCAGATTCACGCCCTCACGATTGCGATGATTGACATTGACGAAGAACGCTTCGAGAAAATCATGTCAACCAATATCCTCCAATTTGGCTTCGAGAATACGATGATTAATATCATTTATCCATTCTTGAGCAGAATTGGTACACTTTGGATTACAGGGTCAATTGGTCCTGCACAAGAACATTTTATTACGAACTTGATTCGACAAAAAATCGTCGTCGCGATTGATGGACAAATCATTAAACCTACTGCGGATTCTAAGAAATACATATTATATACACCCGAAGGCGAGTTTCACGAGATGCCACTCTTGTTTGCTAATTTTATTTTACGTGCAAGGAATAACAAGGTGATTTATTTGGGTCAAAGTATGCCTTTTTCGGAGTTAGAGTTTATTTGCGAACATCACAAGCCAGATTGTTTGTTTACGGTAATTACATCGACACCTGGGCAAGATGATATACAACAATACATCAATAAATTGGGTGATACATTCCCTGATGTAAAAATTCTTTTAACTGGTTATCAAGTAATTGCACAAGGTCTTGATTTACCTAAGAATATCGAAGTAGTAAGTAACGTTAGGCAATTAATGGAATTTGCCGAAGATTTACAATAAAAGTCAACAGTCAATAGTAGATAATTTTTAGTAAATCAACGATTAATTAATAGGAGTATTATAAAAAAAGCGGCTCGATTTTTAGAAAATCGAGCCGCTTTTACATATTTTGCTAAATAAGTCTTAAGCAATCTCTTTATTCTTTCCTTTCGTGAAAGTATAAATCAAAACACCAATTCCGAGCAATACGGCAGGAATGCTCAAAATTTGTCCCATATTCAAAGTCATTTTGTCTTCAAAAGCTTCTTGGTTCTCTTTCAAGAATTCGTAGCAGAATCGTAGACCAAAGCACCAAATCAAGAAGATTCCAAGTAATAATCCACTGGGAGTTTGTGCTTTATATTTATTCCACAGGAAATACAAAAAGCCAAATAAGACTAAGCAAGAAAGTGCTTCGTATAGTTGTGCAGGATGGCGAGCAAAACCTTCGGGAATCATCACAAGATTTCCGTCGGGCGACATACTAAAAAGATTAAATCTAAATGCCCAAGGCAAGTTGCTCTCTTTTCCCACAATTTCGTGATTCATCAGATTTCCCATACGAATGAAAAAACCTGCTAAGGATACCGTAATTACTATTCGGTCAGCAACCCACAAGAATGGTTGGTCTTTGTGGCTACGAGCATAAAGAATCAATGCCGTAACGATTCCGACCAAAGCACCGTGACTTGCCAAACCCTGATAGGGGGGCGTAATCATATCGAGCAGAAACGTCCCTGGGTTTTTCAGAAAATCATCGAATTCGTAGAAAAAATAGTGCCCAAATCTCGCACCGAGTACAGTAGCCACAATCATCACGAAGAGAAGTGTATCAAGGTCTTTTTCAGATTTACCTTCTTTTCTGAAAACATTGAGCATGATTTGATAGCCCAACAAAAAGCCCGAAGCAAACAAAAGTCCATACCAGCGTAATTCAAAACTACCAAGTTTTGCTATAATCGGATTGACATTCCAAGGAATTTCTAAAAGAGTCATTAATGTTTGATTTTGAAATTTCCTCAAAAATATGAGTTTTATTTGAGAGCTTGCGTAATTTTGTGATGTATTGTTTAAATTTTTTGCAATAAGCTTTATGCAATACGCACTAAGCCTTAGTTTTGTAGTCAAAAAAAGAACTTTTTTAAAAGCATAAAGCTTACGGCTTATTGCATATAGCAATTAATAAATGAAAATAAACATCGGTATCATTGGTGGGGCTGGCTACACAGGTGGCGAATTGCTCCGTATTTTGCTCAATCATCCTCAAGTAAATATAACTTTCGTAAACTCGAAAAGCCAAGCAGGAAAACCAGTTTACTCAACTCACAGCGATTTAGTTGGAGATACAGATTTACTTTTCACCGACCAAATGCCTTTCGCCGAAGTTCAAGCAATTTTTCTTTGTTCAGGACACAACGAATCGAAAAAGTTTTTGGCAGAAAATACCATTCCCGAAAGCCTCAAAATCATTGACCTAAGCACCGATTTTCGTGACCAAAGTAATGGATATGTGTACGGTTTGCCCGAATTACAGCGTGATTTGATAAAAACGGCTACCAAAATAGCGAATCCAGGTTGTTTTGCCACGAGCATAGAGTTGGCTTTATTGCCCTTGGCTAATGCAAGATTATTGAATGAAGACGTACACGTAAGTGCCGTAACGGGTAGTACGGGTGCGGGACAATCGCTTTCGGCAACCACGCATTTTAGCTGGAGAAATAATAATATCTCTATCTATAAGGCTTTTACGCATCAGCATTTAAAGGAAATCAACCAAAGTATTAAAACTTTGCAGCCTTCTTTTGGTAAATCTGTAAATTTTATTCCTTACCGTGGAAATTTCAGCCGAGGAATCATGGCGAATGTTTATACCAAATTTGCAGGAACGATTGAAGAAGCCAAAGAATTGTACAAAAATTATTATGCTTTGCACCCATTTACGCACTTGAGTGAAGCAGCCGAAATAGATTTAAAGCAAGTCGTAAATACAAATAAGTGTATCATTCATTTAGAAAAACATGACGATAACTTATTGATTACGAGTATTATTGATAATCTAACCAAAGGTGCGTCTGGTCAAGCAGTACAAAACTTAAACCTTGTTTTTGGTCTAGAAGAAACAACTGGATTGAAATTGAAGTCAGTTGGGTTTTAATCTTAAAACCCTTTATGACTTTATGAGTCGTTTCACTGCTAAAATTTGACAACTTTTCAAAAGTTGTCAAATTTCTTACACCATAATTTCTTCATCAATACTTCTCATCCACAATATTCTCTTATATTTATAGTTATAAAACTGCCATAAAAGGTTAAATTTGTGACCTTAAATACTAATACTCTGATAATCAGACATAAAAATCTTGACTTATTGTCAGATTTTAATCTTTGGTTAGGTATTTGTTGACAGTAAAATTTCACAAAAAAGAGAATTAACGAACAAGAAATATAAAATGCTTAATTTTTTAACAAAAGGTATCAGCCAGATTTTCGGTACAAAGTCTGATAAAGATAACAAAGAGTTACAACCCTACGTAAAACTCACTAACGACGAATTTGTGAAATTGGCGAACCTTTCGCACGATGAATTCAGAGCAAAAACAAAAGAACTTCAAGATTATATCGCTCAAAAACTTTCGCATATTGATGACGAAATCGATTCGCTCAAAGAAAGCATCGACAATAATCCCGATATGCAGGTTGACGAAAAAGAAGTCAGTTTCAGGAAAATTGACGCTTTGAAATTGGAGCGAAACAAAGAGCTTGAAGTTGTTTTGATAGAAATTCTCCCAAAAGCATTTGCGATTATAAAGGAAACGGCTCGTCGTTTTACTGAAAATCCAACTATTTCTGTTACGGCTTCGCACCTCGACCGTGAGTTGGCCATGAGAAAATCGCACATCACGATTGAAGGCGATAAGGCAATTTGGCAAAACCAATGGATGGCAGCAGGCAACTTGATGACTTGGAACATGGTGCATTACGATGTTCAGATTATCGGTGGTGCTGCACTTCACAAAGGTAAAATTTCGGAAATGGCAACGGGTGAAGGTAAAACTTTGGTTGCAACTTTTCCAGCGTTTTTGAATGCTTTGGCTGGAAAAGGCGTACATATCGTAACCGTCAATGATTATCTGGCTCGTCGTGACTCTGAGTGGATGGGGCCGATTTTTGAGTTCAATGGCATTACTTGTGAATGTATTGATAAATATCCTGCCAACACAGCCGCTCGTCGTGCTGCATATCGTGCAGGAATTTGTTACGGAACAAACAACGAATTTGGATTTGATTACCTCCGTGATAACATGGTAAACGACCCAGAGGAACTCGTACAGCGTGAACACCACTACGCAATGGTCGATGAGGTTGACTCAGTTTTGGTCGATGATGCTCGTACTCCCTTGATTATCAGTGGTCCGATGGCTCGCACGGGTGACGAAGAATTGTTTATTTCTTTAAAACCACGTATCCAAAGAATCGTTGAAGCTCAAAAAGCGTTGACAAATAGCTATTTGAATGAAGCCAAAAAGTTGATTGTCGCAGGAAATAAAAAAGATGGTGGAGTCGCATTATTCCGTGCTTTTCGTGGTTTACCGAAAAACAAACCATTGATTAAATATCTTTCGGAGTTCGGAATGAAGGCCATGTTGCAAGAAACCGAGGCAATCTATTTGGCAGAAAACCAAAAGTTAATGCCAGAAGCCGATGCTCCATTATATTTTACAATCGACGAAAAAAATAACTCAATCGAATTAACCGATAAAGGTATTGATTTCTTGACAGGCGAAAGCGAAGACCATAGTTTTTTCGTAATGCCCGATTTAGGTGTTGATTTGGCGGCAATCGCAAAATCAGACTTGAATGAGCAAGAAAAAATCTTGAAAAAAGATGAAGTTATTCGTGATTATTCTACCAAAGCCGAGCGTATTCACGCAGTCAACCAATTATTGAAAGCCTATACTTTATTTGAAAAAGACGTTGAATACGTCGTGATGGATAATAAAGTAATGATTGTGGACGAGCAAACTGGTCGTATCATGGATGGCCGCCGTTGGTCAGATGGTTTACACCAAGCCGTTGAAGCGAAAGAAAACGTGAAAGTTGAAGATTCAACTCAAACTTACGCAACGATTACGCTACAAAACTATTTCCGTATGTATCACAAATTAGCTGGTATGACGGGAACTGCCGAAACCGAAGCAGGGGAGTTCTGGAAAATTTACAAATTAGATGTAGTTTCGATTCCGACCAATAGAAATATTGTTAGAAAAGACCAAGAAGACAAAGTTTACAAGACTGTCCGTGAAAAATATAACGCCGTAGTTGATGAAATCACTGAATTGGTAAGCATCGGTCGCCCAGTTTTGGTGGGTACGACTTCAGTCGAAAACTCTGAGATTTTGAGCCGAATGCTCACACTTCGTAAAGTTCCGCACCAAGTGTTGAACGCCAAACAACACGCCCGTGAGGCCGACATCGTAGCTGAAGCTGGTAAACCAGGCACTGTGACGATTGCTACCAACATGGCTGGTCGTGGAACAGATATAAAACTAACATCAGAAAGTAAATCGGCTGGTGGATTGGCAATTATCGGTACCGAACGCCACGATTCTCGTCGTGTTGACCGCCAATTGCGTGGTCGTGCTGGTCGACAAGGAGACCCAGGGACTTCACAATTCTTTGTGTCGCTCGAAGACCAATTGATGCGTTTGTTTGGTTCTGACCGTATTGCCTCAGTTATGGACAAGATGGGTATGGAAGAGGGTGAAGTTATTCAGCATTCAATGATTACGAGTTCGATTGAAAGAGCTCAAAAGAAAGTAGAGGAAAATAACTTCGGTACTCGTAAGCGTTTGATTGAGTATGATGACGTGATGAACGTTCAGCGTGATACAATCTACAAGCGTCGTAAAAATGCTCTTTTCGGCGACCGTCTATCGTTGGATATTGCCAACATCTTGTACGATACTTGCAGCGACATCGTAATGAATGCCGAAGGTAATTATGATGAGTTTGAGTTGCGTTGTTTACAAAAATTGGCGATTCAACCAGAAATTGTACGTGGAGAATTTACGAAAGGGAACCCAAAACTGGTAGATAAACTCTATTTACAAGCCGAAAGAGCCTATAAAACGAAAAATGACGAGATTCGTAAAAATATGTTGCCAGTTTTGGAAAATGTATTGAAAGACCGTCGTGCATTGGTAGATGAACCATTTATTGCAATTGTGGGCGATGGTAACCAAAATATTGGTTTGTATTGTAATTTGAAAGCTGGCGTTGATAGCGAAGGTCGTGAATTGATCAAAGAAATCGAAAAGCACATTTCGTTGAGCGTAATTGACCAAGAATGGAAAGAACACCTCCGTGACATGGACGATTTGAAACAATCGGTGCAAAATGCTTCTTACGAACAAAAAGACCCATTGTTGATTTATAAATTTGAGGCCGTTGAGTTATTCAAAAATTTCTTGAATAAAGTAAATGCTGATACCGTAAGTTTCTTGATGAAAGCAGGAATCGTAGAGCTTCGTTTCCAACAAATGGCTCCGCCAAAAACGGAAACACCAAAACTTCAAACCAATAAATCTAGCGATGAAGAAAATGGAGAAGCTCCAACAAGATTAAATCCTTTACGCAATGTGAAAATAGCTGACCGTAATCAACGAGTAAGCGTACAATACAAAGATGGAACTATAAAACGTGATATCAAGTACAAAAACGTTGAAGATGATGTGATTGCAGGAAAAGCGGTTTTGGTTGAGTAAAACCTTAATAGATATACATAAAAAAAGGCTGTCTCGAATTGTTCGAGACAGCCTTTTTTTATTATAGTAATTTATTCTAACGATTTGTGTAACTACTAAGTCCCTCGTTTCTAAAACCTCTTCTGCCTTGTGCATAAAAAGTATAAACTTTCTTGCTAACAGGTAAAAAAGTTGCAAAATACAATGCTTTTGTTGGGCTGGTTGCATCAAAAACGTCAAGTGTATCACTAATAGTTGGTATAGACAACTCTATAAAACCACCTACTTTTTTATAGTCAAGTCCCGTTACAATCTTTCTTTTTTCTCTTCGAGAGTAAACATCAATCGGGCGTGCAGGGTCTGGAACTAAATTGGCCACACGTAATCTGTACTTGCCTACTGCTGGTTCTATCATTTCGTCTTCAACAAGCATTACTTCCTGCGTTGGTGAAGCCCCAACCAAAAATGCAGTATAGAATTTTCCTGCTTGTAAATCAAGGTTTGCTTTAAATGCAGTGTCACCTTTTACGTAAGTGCCGTAGTCATTACCTACTCGGCGGTCAAGTAATAAGAAATAATTGGCTTTTCCTGCTTTTATCGAAGCATATGTTGCGGTACTTGGCCAAGAGCCTGGTGCAGAAAGGGCATTTCCATTAAGTTTAGTCTTTTCTTGATAAACATAAAACCTTGTTACACCGACACCTGGAGCTCCAGCAGGCACATTTGAGGTGTAAGCATTTAAAACTTTCAGATTGGCATTACTTGGGTCGCTGTATTGCCACTGAATATTATCATCTAGGAGTGTCTTCTCGCAAGCTATCATCGCCATAAAAATACAGGCAACTGATATATATTTAGTTATTTTATTCATAACGTATTTTTTCTTTTTATTAACGAATATTCGGAACTGTGCAAATTACTTATGGCTTTGCGAACCAAGTTTCAACGGTATGATAGTCGGTATTAGTGCCACCAATTCTTCTGAGTTCTTCTACATTCCATAGATATTCAGAATTATAACGTGGACGAACACGATACACTAATTTTCCGAGATTATCAGGGTATATTGCCGTTGGAAGCTCATAAGTTTTATAAATATCTGGACTGTATTTATAACGGCGTAAATCAACCCAAGTTTCTTCAAATCCATAACCCCAAAGAGCCACAAATTTCTGCATCATTATGTCACTCAAAGTCAGGTCAGCGGCAGTTTTTGGACTAATCGATGTTATGTAATCATCTGCTTGTTTATCAGTAAAAGCGACATATCCCGTAAAGTTCTTTTTATACATATCAAAGCAAGCTTTGATACCTTTTTGGTAAGCACTTAGAGCGGTTGCTTTGTCACCTTTGATGAAAGCGGCTTCTGCCTTAATAAATTGTAGTTCAGAAAAAGTCAGTAAGGGTAATGGAGCATTGTTTTTAAAGAAGCTTCGAGCATCGGTATCAACTCCGCCTGCAGGTGCAATCGTAGAGACTGCTCCGAAAAAATTGTAAGTTTTTCGGTTTGCTGGAAGGGTTGTTGCTTCTCCTGCGTTCATTCTTATACCTCTAAGTACACCATCAGTTGAGGGTCTAAACAAAAAGTCTACTCGTGGGTCTTTTTTTCCGGTATAAACCGTACCATCCATATATCTAATGATAAAATCCGTTTGGCGATAGGCGGCCAAATTATTTCTTCTTGGACCAAAAAAATTGGCATCATCAGCGGCAGCAGGGCCATTAGTAAATTTTATCATTGCGTCATCATCAATTGAAGCTAAAGCGGCATCAACTGCTTTAATAACATCATCAGGTTTATAAGTGCTTTTCAAGGAATAGCGGTGTAAGAGTTTTGCTTTTACTCCGCTCACAAATTTCTTCCATTTATCAATATTTCCTGCATAAAGAAAAGCATCTGCGGTGCGAAAATCGCTTGAAACTTCTTTTTTTGATGCTTTATCTAAGTAAATATTGGCCGAGTCGCATAGTATGGCAACGTGCTTGTATACATCTTCTTGGGTATCGAACTTAAATGTTAACTGACTAGTATTGAAGGCTTCTTTCAAAATAACATCACTGTGATAGTCGGTCAGCAATAACCAACTCCAAGCCATAATGGCGTGCCCAGCACCAATGTATTCATCTTTGCCTTCGGCACGAGCATCTCTCATCATGTTGACTACATTTTGACCTAAATTCCAGTAGTGAGTACGCCATTTTTCTCCGCCATTATCGGAGTTTGGGTCATAGCCCATACGGTCCCATGAGCCACCAGATGTAGTCAAAGTCCAATAGTTTACATATCGGCCAAGCATACGAGAGTCAAACTGAACCCCACGAGCCATATTTGCTTGAATGGCAGGTAAAACCTCCGAAGGTTTTACGAGAGTCGGGGCATTTGGATTACGAAAGGCCTCATCAATGTAATCATCACATGAGATTAGCCCTAATCCTAAACTTATAATTAAAAATATTTTTTTCATGTTTCTTTCAATAATTAAAGACGTTATTGCATTTAATATTCTTTAGTTAGTATAAATTATCTGGCTTTAAAATCTGCTCTAAGACCAAAATTAATACCTCTTGGAGTTGATGGAGAAAAATAATCAATACCAAAAGAACCCACGCCAGCCGTAGCGGCATTATTACCATTGACAGATGGGTCAGCTCCCGAATAGTTGGTAAGAATGAAAAGGTCGGTTCCCGAAACAAAAAGGCTTAATGCAGAAATATATTTCAAGTTTTTAAGCATTTTTGGTGTAAAACGATAGTTTACCCGTGTTTCACGCAAACGCAGCCAGTTAATATCTTTTTCCACAAAATTTGAAGCGTACATACGACCATCTTGGTAATATGTACTAAAATATGGAGTAATCTGAATGCTGTTTGGTGTTGGGTTTGCTGTTTCCTCCAAACCATCTCTCAAAACACCTGGCAGAATGATTGATTTTTCACGGTCGAGTGTGCGAGTGCTATAGCCTCTGAGTGTTAGCCAGTATTCTGTTCCGTTCATAATGTCGCCACCTTTTCTGAGGTCTAACGAAAACGAAAGTGAGACATTTTTGTAAGTAAGGCTATTAATGATACCTCCCGTTATTTGTGGGTTACGCTCAGCAATCTTTATATAATTTGGGTTTACTAATGGAACTCCCGTACCTGGGTCTATAAGGATTTGTCCTTGTGAATTTCTCAGATAATCTTGACCTGTTAATGAAGTGGTTGTACTTCCTGGTACTAAACCATTACGGAAAGCATCAAGCCATGTATCAGAATTATAATATTCGGGGATATTTGATGGAAGATTAAGAACCTTATTGCGAGTTCCTGCCATGTTGACTGTAATATCCCATCTGAAATTTTTGTTTTTGATTGGCTGACCAGTAACAATCAATTCCATACCTTTATTACGAGTATCGGCCACGTTAAGGGTTGATAGAATGAACCCAGAGCCATAACTCAAACGAACATTTCGTACGATTTGTCCGAGGTTGAGTGTATTGTAATATGTATAGTCAAAAGTTAATCTTTTTCCGAAGAAATTTAATTCCGTTCCAACTTCAAAAGTACGTTGTCTTTCGGGCTTGATAAATGGGTTGTTATTCGTAAATCCATAACCGTATCCTAATCCACTCGTAAGCTGTCTGTTATAAACCGACTGTGAGCCATAAGGTGGAATATCTTTAGCTGTTTCTGCAATTGAACCACGTAATTTACCATAACTGAAAATTTTCGTGTTTTTTGTTATTAACTCACTAAAATTAAACGCTAAACTGGCCGAAGGATAAAAAAAGGAGCGAGATTCTTTGGGTAATGTAGAAGTTTGGTCGTTTCTACCCGTAACGGTAAGCACCAAGAGGTCATTATAGTTAGCAGTAAACTCTCCAAACACACCAAAAGCTCGTCTTCTAACCAACGTATCACGCCCGAGTGTACGACTGTTTAGAATAGTAGCAGGGTCAACTGTTGAAATATCATTATTGTAGTCTTCTCCAACTTTCTTTAATTTTTGCCCTCTTTCGGCAAAAAGATCACGGCGATATTCATCAAATGAGCTGCCTAATCTAAGTGTATTAGTTAATTTTCCTACCTTTTTTTCGGCTGTTGCAATCATTACACCGCTGTATCCTTTGTATTTTTCGGTATAGTTTTCAACCATACCACCAACAGTATAATAATCATTCGACAATGGATGAAAAAAAAGATTACCATTGGTTTGGTATGAATCCAAACCTCCTCTACCCGTAACCGTTAACCAAGACAACGGACGGTATGTCGCCGATAGGTTATATACATAACGATTAGTTTTATCTGAACTTTCATTTTTATTAACTGACCAATAAGGATTATCGGCTTCTGCAAAGTTGGCATCATCAAAATATCTGCGACGAGCTCCATCTTCTTTTATATACTGAGAAGCATCATCAAAAATTGGCCAAGAATATAATCCTTGCAAGAAACCACCTGCACCACGCAACGCTTTCTGATTTTCGCTGTAAGTATATGCTAAACTTAAATTTGCGTCAAAGTTTTTTCTCAAAGAATTATAAGAAAGCGTACCACGTGCGTTGTAGCGGTCAAGTCCAGTATTTGGTATTGTTCCATTTTGGTTCGTCGAGCCAAGCGATAAACGATATGCAAGACGATTTTTGCCACCATCAAGTGTAACGTTATGCTTTTGTACAAAGGCATCGTTGAAGAAATTTTTAACATTATTATAGATTTTGGTTGTATCTGAAATTTTGGGTCCTAAAGCACTTCTTGTGCGTTGGGCTCCATCTCCTAAAACACCGAGTCCATAAGTTGTCTGAATTTCAGGATAAAGATACATGTGGTCAATTCTAAAGCTATTATCGTAAGAAACTTTCAACTTTCCAGCAGCTCCTTTTTTAGTCGTGATGATGATAGCACCACTTCCTGCATCAATTCCATATAGTGAAGTGGCTTCCGGACCTTTCAAAACTGTAATACTCGCAATATCGTTCGGATTAATATCTGCCGCACGATTCGTAAAGTCATTACTGCGATTAGACCCTTGAACAGTCAAGTTGTTTTGGTCGAAGGTAGAGTTACTGATTGGTAAGCCATCTACAACTATCAATGGAGAGTTATTTCCACTCAATGAGTTAAATCCACGCAATACAATTTGTGAAGATGCCCCTGGAGCCCCACTCGTGGTATTGATTGTTGCACCAGCTACTCTACTTTGCAAAGCAGTCAAGAAGTTTTCTCTTTGAGTTTCAGCAATTTCATCACCATTTACTTGTTGGGTGGCATAACCCAATGTCTTTTTATCTTTAGAAATGTTGAAAGAAGTAACAACAACTTCGTTTAACTCCGATGCTATTGCTTTAAGTTTTACGTCAATAATTGATGCAGTACCAACTTTCACTTGCTGAGACTCCATTCCAACAAAGCTAAATACTAAAGAGGCATTTTGAGGAACACTGATTTTATACTTACCATTCCCATCAGTGGATGTACCCTTACTTGTACCTTTGACCGAAATGCTTACTCCGGGCATTGCTGAACCATCTTCCGAAGAAGTAACCGTTCCGCTAATTGATTTTTCTTGGGCTAAGGCTTGCTGATATATAAAAACAGAAAGAACCATGACCCAACATCGTAAAATTTGATTCATATAGAATATTGAAAAAAAGGTTTGTTGATGAATAAACTACCACAAAGTTACTAAAAAGTAGATTAATTGATAGCGAATATTATAGGTTTTGTAAAAGTATTGTTAGGAGAATCATGGTAGATTAAGATAATTACTCTATTTATTAACATATATTTTGGGTAAAATGAGATTATTGGCATAATTTTTATCAAAGTATTTATAGAAGTTCAAAATCAATTTCATAACTTTGCACTCCGAAAAAGTTTAGAGTTAAGTAAAAAGATTGTTTTCTGAAAATAAATCTTGATTATCAGTTAGTTAATCAAGCAAATTCGATAAATTAAAGCGGTAGTCGCACTATCAAACAATGGCAAAAAAAGAAAAATCAGGTCTTGACATCATCGAAAGTCCAGAAGCTTTACAACAAGAATTCAACAAAGCAGAAGGCTTCTTGAAAAACAACCAAAAATTATTGACCATCATTGGTGGTGGTATTTTGGCAGTTGTATTAGGAGTAGTTGGATATAACTACTATACAAATTCTCAAGACGAAGAGGCTCAAGTAGCTATGTTCAATGCAGTTTACGCTTTTGAAGCTGATTCATTGAAACAATCCCTAAATGGAACAGGTGGAAACGAAGGTTTATTAGCAATTGCTGATAATTACGGTGCATCGAAAGCTGGAAATTTAGCAAAATTCTATTCAGGAGTTGCTTTAGTAAAGCAAGGGAAATATGATGAAGGTATTGAGCAATTGAAAAGTTTCAGCTCAAACGACTTGCTCATACAAGCAAGAGCATATGTGTTGATTGGTGATGCTTATATGGAAAAGAAAAGCGTAGATGATGCGATTTCTTATTACAGAAAAGCGGCTGATTATCAACCAAACAAAACTTTCACACCAATGTATTTGATGAAACTTGCTACTGCTTATGAAGTTGCTAAAAATAATAAAGAAGCAGTTGGTGTATACAGTGAGATTATTGAAAAATACCCAGAATCAGCAGAAATTGGTAACGCCAAGAAATATAAATCCAAACTCGAAGGCACTGTCGGCGAGTAAGAACTTGGTTATGCAATAAAAATATAATCAAAGGGATAAGCCGAAGTAGGTTTATCCCTTTTTTTAATTTATCCCGAAAAAACATGTCGTCAGCTAATAAAAATTTAAGTGAGTTCAATACCGCAGGTTTACCAAATGTGAGTCAAAAGCGTTTTGCTATTATTGTTGCTGAATGGAACGAAGAAGTAACAGAAGCCCTTTTTGAAGGTGCTTATAAAACGCTCGTAGAAAATGGCGTAAAAGCCGAAAACATCGTAAGAGCTAATGTTCCTGGTAGTTATGAATTAAGTTTTGCTTCGCAAGTTTTTGCTCAAAAAGCTGATATTGATGCTGTCATTGCCATCGGTTGTGTAATTCAAGGTGAAACTAAGCACAACGATTATATCAATCATGCAGTAGCACAAGGATTGACCAACGTTTCGTTGAAATATAATAAGCCAGTTATCTTTGGAGTTTTAACTCCAAACAACCAACAACAAGCTCTCGACCGTGCAGGTGGTATTCATGGTAATAAAGGCGATGAGGCAGCGATAACGGCAATAAAGATGTTAGGATTAGTTTAAGAAAATGCAAAAACCAAGACCAAACATATCGAAGACCGCTTTTTGGGATGTCAATTTTGAAGAAATTGATTTCGAGAAGAATTATGTCTTTGTTGTGGATAAAGTTTTTAATTATGGAAAATTCAACGACCAATTAGAGTTAATTCGTTTTTATGGGGTTGAAAATATTAAAAAAATGATGGTTCAAGTGCCATATTTTAGGAAAGAGGTTTTTGCTTTTATTTGTGGTTATTTTCAATTAAACCCCACTGAATTCAAATGCTATTTACGGAGACAGTCGAATCCAACACACTGGGAGTTTTAAAAGAGTTGATGAGACTTCCTGTTTTAGAAAACTTTGCACTCGTTGGTGGAACAAATCTATCGCTAAAACTTGGTCATAGGTTATCGGTAGATTTAGATATTTTTAGCAATGAAGATTTTGAAAGCGATAGTATTATTCCTGCAATAAAAGCTAAATTTGATAATTTTGAGGTTTTACGTAAAACTAAAAGGTCTTTTGCAGGGGTTATCGGAGATTTAAAGATAGATATTGTTTTACACCAATATCCTTACTTACAAGAAATAGAGGAGATTGATGATGTTCGTTTTGTCTCAATGCCAGATGTAGTTGCGATGAAACTAAATGCAATATCTAAGCGGGGAGCTAAAAAAGACTTTTATGATTTGGCAAATCTTCTTGATTTA
The DNA here is from genome assembly GCA_017495105.1 of Emticicia sp. Classification (GTDB taxonomy): domain Bacteria; phylum Bacteroidota; class Bacteroidia; order Cytophagales; family Spirosomataceae; genus Emticicia. Next base: position 27,817 of record JAFEIL010000036.1, read on the forward strand.
TACTCCATTGAAGAAATGTTATCTTTCTTTAAAACGAAGTATAGTAATGACGAGATAGGTTTCGTTGTTCACTCAATATATTATTTTGAAGATGCTGAAATGCAAGAAAATCCAATTTCCTTAAAAGGTGAAACATGGGAAGAGGTCAAGAAAAAAGTAAAAAAATCAGTAGATGATTTTATAAATAGACGTTTATATTAATGCCTAAAATTACACTTGATATACAAATTACTGATAATCAACAAGCTAAATAACACAATCATTCAAAACATTCATTCAAAATTAAATTTAAAAAATGCAAGTTTGGAAATTTGGCGGGACTTCAGTTGGCAAGCCCGAGCGTATGCACTCAATCCGAAATCTTATCACCGAAGATTCTGGTCGTAAAATCGTAGTTTTGTCGGCACTTTCTGGCACAACAAACTCTCTTATTTCTATTGGCGAGTCGCTAAAATCTAATAATGATGCCGAAGCAATCGAAAAAATCGACACGCTTTACGCTCATTATGAGGCTTTTATCAAAGAATTATATAAAACCGAAGAAGGATATACAAAAGGCAAAACCATCATCGACAATGAATTTAATTTCATTCGTTCGTTGGTAAATATCAAGCCTTTTACACTCAAGCAAGAAAAAGAAATCGTTGCCGAAGGAGAATTGCTTTCTACCCAAATGTTTGAGGCTTATCTGCAAGAAGAAGGCGTAAGTTCAGCTCTTTTGCCAGCTCTTGATTTCATGCTAATTGATGCCGACAATGAGCCTGTTTTGAGTTTTACCGAAGAAAAACTCACAGCCATGTTTTCACAATTGGGCGACAAACAAATTTTTATCACACAAGGTTTTATTTGCCGTAACCCTCGTGGTGAAGTTGATAACTTGAAACGTGGTGGTTCAGATTATACTGCTTCGCTGATTGGTGGAGCAATTCGTGCCGAAGAAATCCAAATCTGGACAGACATCGACGGAATGCACAACAACGACCCAAGAATTGTAAAACGTACATTCCCTGTACGTGAATTGACTTTTGAAGAAGCTGCTGAACTGGCGTATTTTGGTGCAAAAATTCTTCATCCAAGTACAATCACCCCTGCCAAAATGCGTGGCGTGCCAGTACGTTTGAAAAATACAATTGAACCAAACGCCTACGGAACGCTCATTGCCGATAAATCAAACGATTCTGAAATTAAGGCAATTGCGGCCAAAGATGGTATCACGGCTATTTATATTCACTCAACTCGTATGCTGAATGCCTACGGATTTATGAGAAAGGTTTTTGAGGTTTTTGAAAACTTCAAAACACCGGTAGATATGATAACTACGTCGGAAGTTTCGATTGCTGTAACGATTGATAATGCCGAAAATTTAGACAAAATCACGGCAGTTTTAGGTCAGTTTGCTGAATTGGAAGAACACGACCGCAATCAATCAATCATTTGTATTGTGGGTAATTTTATGGCCGATAAAGCAGGTATCGCACTAAAAGTAATGACCGCTATGCGTGATATTCCAATCCGAATGATTGCTTATGGAGCATCGGAGCATAATATTTCACTTTTGGTTGATACAAAACATAAAAACGAAGCCTTAAATGCTTTGAACGAAGGTTTGTTTAAGTTTAATTGAAATTATTATTTGCGAGTAAGTCAAGGCTAAAAACAAAAGAATTATAGAAAAACCCCAGCCTTTAGGCTGGGTAAGAAAACATCAACTAAATCGGCTTTAGCCTTGACATAAATAAGAAACCATGGCATTTGTAAAAATTTGGATTCATGCCATATGGAGTACTAAAAATCGTGAATCAATTCTTGAAAAATCAAAAAGAATAGAATTATTCAAACACATTCGCCAAAACGCCCAAGAAAAAGAAATTTACATTGATTTTATCAATGGCGTAGAAGACCATATTCATGCTTTGTTGTGTCTAAATGCCGATTTGAGTATTTCCAAGTCAATGCAATTAATAAAAGGAGAAGCGTCGTTTTGGGCAAATAAAGAGAATCTCTTTAGTAAAAAACTTCATTGGGCTGATGAATACTTTGCAGTTTCAGTAAGCGAATCACAGATTAATAATGTGCGTGAGTATATCAAAAACCAAGAATAACATCATTCTAAGAAGACTTTTGTACAAGAATATGATGAATTTATTAGTAAATTTGGCTTCCAAATAGGTCAGGGCTAAAGCCCTTTTAATCTCGGGTTATTATTCCACGCCCTAAAGGACGTGGTTAAAGAAAATATCTCCTTAATTTACATAAAATGTTACAACTCAATTATATAAAAGAAAACAAACAAGCTACGATTGATAGCTTGAAACGTAAGTATTTCAAGAATGCTGAAGAAACGATTGAAATGGTTTTAGGAATTGACCAAAAACGTCGTGAAACACAAGCCGTATTGGATACGACTTTAGCAAGAGCTAATGCTTTGGCCAAAGAAATTGGTGGCTTGATGAAAGCAGGCAAAAAAGAAGACGCTGAAGTAGCTAAAGCAGAAACGGCCGAATTGAAAGTAAAATCGAAAGCATTGGAAGAAGACTTAAAGGTTTCAGAATCAGAACTTTACGATGTAATGGTGACGATTCCGAATCTTCCGCACGTAAGCGTTCCTGAAGGACGTACTCCCGAAGAAAATATAAATGTTTTTGAGCATGGCACAATTCCGACTTTACACGAAGCCGCCTTGCCACATTGGGAGCTAATCAAACAATACGATATTATTGATTTTGATTTAGGAAATAAAATTACTGGTGCGGGTTTTCCTGTATATAAAGGAAAAGGAGCAAGAATTCAGCGTGCAATGATTAATTTTTTCTTGGATGAAGCATTGGCCGCTGGATATATGGAAATTCAACCGCCGATTTTGATTAATAAAGAATCAGGTTATGGAACAGGTCAATTACCTGACAAAGAAGGACAAATGTATCATTCAACAGTTGATGATTTATTTTTAATTCCAACTGCTGAAGTGCCAGTAACGAATATTTACCGGGATGTAATTTTATCAGACAACGATTTGCCTATAAAAAATGCGGCTTATACACCTTGTTTCCGCCGTGAAGCAGGCAGTTGGGGAGCTCACGTGCGTGGATTAAATCGTCTTCACCAATTTGACAAAATCGAAATCGTGCAGATTCGTAAGCCAGAAGAATCCTATCAAGCACTCGAAGAAATGGTTGAACATGTAAAATCTTTGCTCGAAAAACTTGAACTTCCTTACCGTATTCTTCGACTTTGTGGAGGAGACATGGGTTTTACTTCGGCACTTACTTATGACTTTGAGGTTTATTCTGCTGCCCAAAAACGTTGGTTAGAGGTTAGTTCAGTTTCAAATTTTGAGTCATACCAAGCCAATCGTTTGAAACTCCGCTATAAAGTAGATGGAAAAACACAGCTTTTGCATACACTTAATGGTTCGGCACTTGCTTTGCCTCGTATTTTAGCTTCAATTTTAGAAAACTTCCAAACGCTAGAAGGTATCAAAATACCAAAAGTATTGGTGCCTTATTGTGGTTTTGAAATGATATGATTTATTGATGAAAATAGAAAAAGGCACGCAGATAAATTTATGAGCGTGCCTTTTTCTATTCTTGAACAACGAGATTTAAAACTCCCAAATCAAACCCAAGCCAGGTGTAATACTGGCGGTTTCATCAGCAATAACAAATGGAATACCATTTGAACCATTTGGATTTAGGGCTTTTCCATTGGTTGTCTTGAAACCCGTATTATCGGTTGTGCGTTCAAAAGTATAAGTTGGAATCGACGGGTTTTTCGCTAAAAGAGCATTTTGAATATCAAAGTAAAAATCAAAGCTTTGCTTACGGAAGTTGATTTTCTTATCAATTCTGAAATCAAATTGGCTGAAATTCTTTAGACGTAGATTATTGAGTCTAGAATAATCAAGAATACCAACGCCCAAAGTTGCGTAATTTCTTTGAGAAGCTTCCAAATCGAAAGGTGTATATGGAGCTCCTCCATAAAAACGATATTTTGCTCCCAATTCCCATCCTTTCTTGAATTTACGTCCAACTTGTAAAGCCACTAAGTGACGACTATCCCAAGCCGATGGCACAAATACGTCATTTTTTCCCGAAAACTGACTCCAAAACAAAGTATAAGAGAAAACCGCAAACAAATTCTTTTGTAGTTTTTGTTGGGCAAAAAACTCAACACCATAAGCTTTTCCTTTTCCGATACTTTCTATCTTCTCGTTTCCGATTGCACCATAATCTCCGCCTTGATTGGCCAGCGAAATACCGTCACGAGCCGAAACTGCGTAATTATTGTATATTTTGTAGAAACCTTCTAAAGTAAAACGTGTCGATGGGCGAGGAATAAACTCCAAACCACTCACAAAATGGTCGCTTTGTAAATACTTATTGTCTTTGTTCACGAGCGTTCCGGTGTTATCTCTAAAACCTAAAACCGTATAAATCGGCAATTTGAAATATCGCCCCATCGAAGCATTTACTCGCCATCTATTCGCAAAACTATAACTCGCCGCTGCTCTCGGACTTAATGTTTTAAGCGGATTCATTCCTTCTTTCGTAAAACTATTCATGTCGCTTCGGATTCCTGCCGAGAAATTGAGTTTTTCATCCAAAAATTTCCTAGAGGCCTGTGCAAATGTCCCAAACTTAAAGAAATCAATGGCTGTATTGAATTCGAACGCCACTTCTGGCTGAATGGTATTTCCATTATCATCAAGTAATTTTTTTCTTAAACGATTATAAGAATCAGCGTTATATTTCACGAATTGGCTACTTACACCGTAAGAATACTCCCATTTTTCACTAAATTTATTCACATCAATCCTTAGCTTATTCTCAATTTCTTGCGATTTTGTATTCAGCGTCAGCAAGCCTTTCGAGTTTTGTTGACCATCTTCAAACTTTTCAAGTGAATTGTCGTACATATTTCTGCTTAATGAAAGATTCATGTATCCTTTGTCCAGCAAGCGTTTCAATGTAAAACCTGTTGTATAATTCCATTGATTAATGTACGGAAATGCTCGCAAAATATACTCTTTACTCGGTGAAGATTCTTTCGGAACACCAAAATAAAATTTATCAATCGCACCTAATCCGATAGCTGTAAGAGTAGTTTTTGCATTTATTTTGTGGGTAATTTTATATTGAAAATCCCAATAATTTGGGCGAATTGGTAAATCAATCAACTGAAATAAATATTGCAAATAGGAGCGACGTGCTGAAACCAAATAAGTTGTTTTAGACGAAATTGGCCCTTCTAAAGTGGCCGCTGCTTCGGTCGAACTTACACGAAAATTGCCTTGAAAATTATCTTTATTACCATCTCGCTGCTTAAATTGTAGCACCGACGACAAAGCATTATCATATTTAGCATTAAAGCTACTAGACGAAAGTGTGGCATCTTCGATAAACGAAACATTTAGAATTCCTGTTGGCCCACCTGCACTTCCTTGGGTTGAAAAGTGATTAATTACTGGTACTTCAATGCCATCGAGGTAATATACATTTTCGTTTGGAGCTCCACCACGAATAATGATATCATTTCTGAAAGCACCACCGCCATTTGTGCCGCCAACACCAGGTAAAACTTGAATTACTTGCGAAATATCAAAGTTTCCACCAGGATTATTTTTTATTTCTTCGGTCGAAAGTTTTTGAATCGAATTTGGCGTTTCCGATGAAGCCACCGAAACTGAGCGATTTACCACCACCTTTACTTCGTTGAGTTGCTTAGAATCTTCTTCCATCACAAAGTTGATAATATTGGCGTTTCCAGAAGAAACCACGACATTAAACTTCGAGACATCTTTGTAGCCTACGTAAGTAGCTTTCAGATTAAAACTACCAGTTGGAATGCCAGAGATTTTGAAATTTCCGTCCACGTCACTCTGAGCACCTTTTTGTATTCCTTCAACTTGAATTGCTACGCCAACTAGGGGCTCTTGGGTACGGCGGTCTTTGATTGTGCCTTGAATTTCGCCCGTATTTTGTGCGTAAGCAATGTTCAAACCTAGAAAGCTAAAAAAGTAAAGTATTTTGTACATAAAAATGATTGTTTGTGAGAGAGTGCCGAGTATAATTCAAAATGCCCGACAACTTTTTTGATTTATATGTGTTTACTACTAAACAAATTCACTAAAAATATGTTTTGTTTTTGTACTAAATATTTTTAAATTGGTATAAAAAAACACTTTTGTGTGAGCGAAATATTTAAACTAAAAATGGATTATAACATTTTACAGAAGATAATAGGTGATTTAGAAAGTTTTGAAACTGAACAGAATTCAACGAATATTTCGATGGAAGATTTTGTGGGATTTCTGAATAAAAAATATTTAGAGAGAATATTGACTCCGCAACCAGTTGAAGTACCTGCTAAAAATAATATTGGGCAATTAGTAGCTTTTATGTATAGATATGCCAAAGGCTACATAAAAAAGGCTTTAGAAGAATCTACAATCTTGACTTTAGATGATTTTGGCTATTTAGCGGCCGTTTGGCAGTACGGAAATTTAACCAAAACGCAAGTCATCGAAAAGAATATTCATGAGAAAAATACGGGTATGGAAATCATCAAAAGGCTGATAAATAATCAATTACTCGAACAGTATGATGACGAGCAGGATAAAAGGAGCAAACGCTTGAAAATTACACCGCTCGGGCAAGCAGAGTTTTTCAAGTCTATTGATGGAATGCAAAAAGTAAGCAAGATTATTTCTGGAAAATTGAGTGATGTTGAGAGACTGCAACTTTTTTATTTACTCAACAAACTACATGATTTCCACAATCCGATTTTCTTGAACGAAAAAGAAACAAGTGTCGATAAACTTTTAGAAAAGTATTTTGATTAAATATTGAGCAAAAATTATCTTACAGTTTCCATCATGGCGAGTAATTGGTCTAATTCATATTCTAAGACACGACCATTTTGCCTGAGCTTTTTAATATCCTGCAATTCTACACCATTACGCACATAAGTTGGCGTTGTATTTAAAGCTGGATTACGATAACCTTCACGCATAAATCGCTGAATCATTGCCTTGATTTGCTCAGTTGTATCTTTCTGGTCAACTTTTGGCTCATTGATTTCGGCATAAGTTGTAGTTTCTTCAATTGGGTTTTGTGCATTGCTTGTATTTATAACCGTTGCTCCAACCGAAGCTGTAGGTTGTGGCACAGATGCCATCATAGTAGCAGCTATAACAGTTTGTTTTACTTTTTCAACAACTGGTTCAGGTAATGGTTCTGGTTCTATAAGGTCAAAACCTGCTGCCACAATTGTTACACGCACTTTCTTGCCTAAATTACTATCTGTAGCAAAACCGTGTTTGAATAAACTTGCCTTGCTTTGAATCTGACTTTCAACAAACTTTGTCACCAAAGTTTGATCAGAAAGTTTGATTTTATGCTCCGGACTATAAGCAATACTTAATAAAACCCTTTGAGCACCGCTAATATCGTTGCTTTCAAGCAATGGCGAAGATAAAGCCAATTTGATAGCTTCTTCAACTCTTTTTTCGCCTTCGGCTTCAGCTGTTCCCATCACGGCTTGTCCGGCACCGCCCAACACCTTCTTTACATCGGCAAAGTCAAGATTGATGATACCAGTACGAGTAATTAGTTCCGCAATACTTTTTACACCATTGGCCAATACATCATCAGCTTTCGCATAAGCCTCTTCGATGTCCATATCACCAAATTGTTCTTCCAAACGTTCATTCTTGATAATAAGAACTGTATCGCAGTTTTTCTTTAATTCTTCAATACCGATTCTTGCTTGGATAATCTTATCGCCTCCTTCAAACGGGAACGGGTCTGTTACGACCGCAATCGTCAAAAGGTTCATTTCTTTAGCTATTTTAGCAATTACGGGTGCTGCACCAGTGCCCGTTCCACCACCCATACCAGCCGTAATGAATACCATTTCGGTTGGTTCTTTGAGTAATTCTCGGATTGCTTTTTCGCTTTCTTCGGCTGCTTTTTTACCCATTGTTGGTTCGGTGCCAGCACCTAATCCTTTGGTAAGTTCAACCCCAATTTGTAGTCGTTTTATTTCTGGAGAGGCGGATTCAAGGGCTTGTTGGTCAGTATTACAAATTACTAGACCAATGTCATTAACGCCCATATTGTGCATGTGCTTAACGGCGTTACAGCCAGCACCACCCACACCTATTACTTTAATTATGTTTCTGAATTTGTTCTTTGGGACAAGTTCGTAGTCTGGTTCTTCTGACATCGTAATAAACTTTTATAGATTAGGAAAAGCTGTTTTTCTTTTTTTACTTAAAAATTTTGATAAAGGCGAAGTCTCATCAAAAAATTTCAAATTATTTCAAATATAATAAATATATCTGAAAAACTATAAGTATCCATTGTCGTCGCCAAAATCTGATTTAGGAGTTTGCACTTGACGTTTTAGCCAACTGAGCAACCCTCCGCTCTGTTGAGGCTCTTCTTGGGGAGCTGGTGGCTCAACTTCTTTATGACGACCAACATTACGTGTTTCAAATCCGTTTATTGGGTTGGGCGGCAATTGGCTCTTTGGAATTTCTCCCCAAATTACCTCTTGAGGTACTCGCTCATCTAAAGGTAAAAACCCAGATAATACCAAGCCGACAACAGTAGCATATTTTGGGTCAATAATTTTACTCAAAGAGCTTTCACCGATATTCCGAACGTTGTTTCCAACCCTAATATTCATACCGTTAGTTACTTGGTCGAAAACATCTTTTATCATTCTGATATTGGCTGTTCCACCCGTCAGAACAACGCCATTAATGAGTTGTCCTTCGTAGCCGGAGTGCATAATTTCGGCCATTGCCATTGCTGCAATTTCTTTTAGACGCTCTTCTATGATAATACTTACGTTTTTTGCAACAATTTCTTTATCGGGTAAACCTTCAACTCCAGGGATTTTGATAATGTCATTTTTCCCTACTTCATCGGGTGGAACATCACCCATGATGAGTTTGAGCTTTTCAGCGTGGTCGGGTAAAATTTGGAATGCTTTTACAAGGTCATTTGTGATGCTTTTCCCCGCGAAAGGAATTACCGAAATATGGCGTAAACCATTTTCGTGAAAAATTGCCACTTCGGTCGTATCACCACCGATGTTTACAACTGCAACACCGAGTTTTTTATCTATTTCGATTAAAACCGACATTGCATCGGCCAAAGGAGAGAATAAAGTATGAACTATCTTTAACGGTATAAAACGCTTATTATCTTGAATCTTTACGCCAACGCTCTCGATGGTTTGTTGGAGTGCAATATGTGGGTCGTTTGGTGTTGAAATCAAAAAGAAGTTTCCACCGAGTGTTACACCGAAACGTCCGATTGGATTTTCTGGTACCAAGGCACGGTCAATGATAAACTCCTGCGGGAAAGTATGAATAATGAGGTTTCCAGCAGTAGGGCGAAACGATTTACGAATATCAACCGCCAATTTTTCGATTTCTTCTTTGCGAATCGTCGTGCGGCTATCGTTACGAGTTAAGAAGTTTTGGTGGCTTCTTCCCTCAACATATTCGCCTGAAATATTAACAATTACATTTTGAATATTGATGTCGGCTTTGTCGGATAATTTGGTAAGGATACGGTCAATATCAAGAGCCGTAAATTCTAAGTTTACAACCGTTCCATTAGATACACGCCCCTTTTGGGTAGGTTCTTCAACCATATCAAGAATTTTTACTTTCCCGATAGAGTCCATTATCCCTGCCACTGCACAAATTTTTGTGCTACCAATATCAATGCCTACTATTACACCTTTATTCATTCTTGTATTATTTATAAGGCTTTTAGTCCGAAAGGGGTGGCTAAAAGTCACAGCTTTTATTTACAAACAATTTGCCCGTCATATTTCACACTCACCGACGAAAAACCATCCCAACCCTTAACAGGTAGAATTTGGTTATAAAATATCTTTAATCTATTTAATCTGTTTTCAATATTTGTTGGTTCGCCAAACTCAATAATATGGTTACCAACCAACGGAACGACATTAATATCTCCGTTTGCATCAATGTCAAGTTGAGTGAATTGAGCCTTCAAAAAAGAATCCTCGTTAATAAAACTTATAAATTGTAGATTCTTTTCCTGACGCTTAGATTTTAAGTTTGACAAATTTCGGAAATATTCGCCCGAAAGTAATAAAATTCTTGCGGAATATTGGTCGGAGAGTGGAAAAAAACTTCCGTCGGCATCTACATATACATCATCACGGCCATCGGACATCAGAATTCGAGCAATCGGAATGTGTTGTTCGATGTCAACATTAAGCGTTCCTTCTACTCCACGGAACACCTGACAGCTTTTAATTTGTCGATTACTCAATACACGTTGCTCAATTTCTTGCAGGTCGATTTTCTCATAAAGCTTACCAATTAGTTGGTCGCTTCCATATTTTGTAACAAGTGATTCGACGTCTTGTTTGTTTATAAAAAACTGTTTGTCGGCATTTTTAATGTTGATTTCAATATTCTTACAACGATTTGAAGAAAAACTGTCAGTCGAAAAGGCAATCAAAACCACAATAGCACAAACGGCTATTACTCCTAATAGCACTTTGCCAATTTTACTGAAGTTAGTATTACGAAACATTTTTATAGGTATTAGGAAAATTTTTTACTTGTGAACTTGTTTCTCTTTATTGGGAAACAGGAAAGTTTCGGGGCCGCCCGTGCGGTAATTGGCATATATTTTATTAAGCTAGAATTGAAAACCATTAACAAATAACTAATCACTAACCTATAATTTGCTTCAAAAATTCATTCTGATTATCCAGTGTTTTGAACTCGTCAGCAATTTTAGGTTCCAAATCGTTTTTACAAAGATTTTTTAGATGTTCAATGTTTTGATTCCAACGATAACCATCAAAATAAGCCAAACCTTTGTGATCTCTGATTTTATACAAAGCCGATGATTTATAGGCGGTTCCGAGATAAACATATTTTAGGTGATTTTCCTTTCCCCACTTAATTACTCGCCACATAAGCCATTTTCCAAGTGAATGGCTTCTCATATATTCAGTATCAAAAAAAGCAAACCAGTAATGCAATATATCGCCTTCAAGAACAACAAACACAAAACCGATTAGTTTGTCGTTAATGCTAAATCTGAAGATGTGAGTACCTATTTCTCTCGACAAAATATATTGCCAACGCTCCATGCTCATATTATCATCGCCTATGCGTTGCGAAATGTATTCTTGACTAAGACTTACGAAATCGGCCGCATTTAAGTTGAAATCTTCTTTTCGAATTACTTCTAACTGAATATTGAGCGGCTCAACTAAACGATTTACACGGCGATTTTCTGATGTATCTTCAAATCTATCGAGTTCAACTCTTAAACTACGAGCTAAGTAAAAAGTATCTCCTTCGATGCTCAAATTTCCGGTATAAGGGAGAAAACCTTTTTCGTATATTTCAGACAATTCGCTTTGTGATTCTTTCAAGCAATAAATCGCATAATCGAATGTATATGTCGAATAATCTACTTTATTTTCAGAAAAAAAAATCTTCATGCCTTATGTATTAATAATTTTCAAAACCTCAGCGGCAATTTCTTTACCAGCATTTGGCTTGGCCAATGTTTTTATGTTTTGGCTCAGTTGCTTCATTTCAGATTTATCATCAGCTAATTTTATGACACTATCAACTAAAATATCGCCCGCTTCAGTATCTTTTACCAACCAGGCTGCTTTTACATTTACTAAACTCATGGCGTTTTGAGTTTGATGGTCTTCGGCTGCGGTTGGCAGAGGAACTAAAATAGAAGGCTTTTGAGCTAAACAAAGTTCAGAGACCGATAACGCTCCTGCACGAGAGACAACCAAATCGGCAGCGGCATAAGCCAAATCCATTTCGTAAATAAAATCTGAAACAAAAACTCGTCGTGTTTGAAGCGACTCAACTGCTTGTTTGGCCTTATAAATAAATAACTTGCCAGTTTGCCAAATAACCTGCAAATCATTTGAGATTAAATCATTCAAACCTGCATAAATAGCCTCGTTAATAGTTCTCGCTCCTTGACTTCCACCGATTACCAAAAGTGTTTTGCGTTCGGGGTCAAGTCCGAAATGCATGAATGCTTGCTCCCTTTTCGAGGCTGTTTCTAAAATATCTTTTCTTACGGGATTTCCTGTCATTACAATTTTTTCTTTTGGAAAAAACTGCTCCATATTTAGGTAAGCCACGCAGATTCTTTGAGCTTTCTTAGCTAAAAACTTATTTGTTACGCCTGCAAAAGAGTTTTGCTCTTGAATAAGTGTTGGAACGCCCAAAAAATTGGCCATTATGAGTGTTGGCCCGCTGGCATAGCCACCAACACCAATCGCAATATCTGGTTTAAAGTCTTTAATAACTCGGTAGGTTTTCCAAAGACTTTTGATCAGCTTAAACGGTAAGCCCAAATTGGCAAACATATTGGAGCGATTGATACCCGCAATCGGCAAACCAATGATTTTGTAGCCTGCTTTCGGCACTTTTTCCATTTCCATTTTGCCTTCTGCCCCAACAAAAAGAATTTCGTTGGTGGAATCAATGGCTTTTAGCTCATTTGCAATCGCAACTGCCGGATAAATGTGTCCGCCAGTACCTCCGCCGCTGATTATAATTTTTTTCATACCCTCTCCGCTCCTAAAGAGGAACTTTTATATTTAATTTTAACCAAAAGTGACTTAATTTTTAGAAACTGAAGCCCAATTTTAATCATTTAAAGCCTTTTCGTCATATTCTTCTTTACTTACACTCAGCACAATACCGATAGCCACGGCAGTAAATAAAATAGATGTTCCGCCCATACTCATCAATGGTAGCGTTTGACCTGTCACCGGGCCTAAACCAACGTTAATAAACATGTGAATGAATGCCTGAAACACAATGCTAAAAGTAAGCCCTACGCACAAAAGCCCTCCGAATGCTCGCTGAGTATTGCTTACGTTTTTCAGCCCTCGATATAAAAGCCAAAGATACAAACCCATTACGAAAATAGCACCCAACATTCCGTATTCTTCTACTATAATTGCATAGATATAGTCAGAAAAAGCTTCTGGCAAATAGTTTCGTTGGAAACTATTGCCTGGCCCTATACCAATTGCTCCACCACGTGCAATAGCAATCATGGCTTGTTCTTTCTGAAAATTATCATCACGGGTAGGATTCCCGATTTCTTTATCTCTATTTATATCAATTTTTGCAAAAGCCTCTATCCGCTCAAGTACAACTTGTCCACGACCAAATTCCACCCCCTTTGAGTATAAATAAATACTTATACTCATCACGATAACTAATGCTCCAATTACTGAAAAAGCCATTCGGAGTAAATATCTGCTTGGTACTCGACCCATGTACATAATCAAGAAGCAAGTTACACCTAAAATAATAGCTGTCGAGAAATTAGTAATGGCAAGCAATCCGCATAATAAGCCACACCAAAATATTAAACCCGTGAGAGTTTTTTGAGTATATTCTACATTTTGTCGGCGGGCCAACATAGCAGCAAGATTGGTGATAAGCACCAAGCGAACAAAGTCAGAAGATTGAAACGAAATGCCGAAGAGGCTAATCCAGCGTTTTGTGCCCCCAACGGTTGTTCCGAATAAGTAAGTATAAAGTAACAAAAAAGGCGTAATCCAAAGTAACAACTTTGATATACCAGCATATTTTGTATAATCAATACGGTGTATCACCCAAATTACAAATAAGCCAAGTAATAAGTGGCCTGTATGTGTAACGAGATAGCTTTCAGTGTTTCCACCTGCTTTTTTATAGGCAAGAGCAGAGCTAGCACTATAAACTACCATCATACTAAATACAGATAGAAGAACGATGATGAACCAGATTTGCCAGTCACCCCGTAGTTTGTTTTTCAACCACGTTTCCATGATTTTATTTTGGCGACATATAGCCCCCGATTAAGATTATAAGGAATAAGCACGATTACAGCTTTAAATATTAGGAAAGTATTCATCTAAATTTAAAACTCGTAACAAATGTAAATTATTTCAAAAAGAAAGAAAAGGAAAATTTGAGATTTTTATTTTAGTACTTTCAAACGATATTCCTTTTATAAAGAACCTTGTTTTTTTTAGTTTTTGCCTAAATTTTATTTGGTTTGACTGTTTAAATTGGTAAATACTTTTAATAAATATTATTAAAAAAAGCCTGTATTTTTATCAAATACAGGCTTTTAGCCAGAAAAAAAATGTTATTTTTCTGTTAATCGTGCCTTATTGGCGGCTTTAACAACCAAGAAAATAACCCAAGCTACAATCAAGAATTGAATAACGATTTGGATGAAGTTTCCATACATGATGTTTACAGGATAAACGCCTTTTTCGTCTGCCTGCCCTAAATGTAAAGCAAGGGTTTTAAAATCTACGCCAGCAAGGAAATACCCAACAAAAGGCATAATAATATCATCAACCAATGAAGTTGTAATTTTGCCAAAAGCACCGCCAATAATAACACCAACGGCTAAATCAAGTACGTTTCCTTGAGTAATAAATGTTTTAAATTCTTTTAACATTGTTTTAAAAAGATTTAAGTTTGATAAAGTAGATTATTACAGATTAAAAACAAGTCCTGCGGAAAATCCTTGGCTGATTTGGAATTTTTTAACGATGTCGGCATCATAAACTCCCAAAAGCGTGAGGTTAATATTCAAATATTTGTTTACTTTGGCCGTTGTGATAAGCATTACGTTGTGATCCATTGGCTTTGTCTTTGGAGCGTATGCAACAAAACCTTGATAACGCCATTTTAGATTTACGTTTTTGGCAATGTCTTTATCAAATGCCGCAACAACCTGAAAACCCATTTCGTTTAATACTTTCCCTTTTTCAGTGCCATAAGAGCGTTTGATAACTTTCCCATCTTCGGTTACCGCCTTTGCTGTGTTATCAAAAACCTGGTCATTGCTCATAAATGTTTGGCGAAGTACAGCACCGCCTAATTGCACAACAAAGTATTTCTTAGGTTTCCATTCAAGACCAACACCTTCTGAAAGAAAAGCTGGGGCAAATAGTGCCGAAATTTTATTGCCTTTAACTCCTTTTGCATCATAAGCAAAACCTGATGCAAACTGAGAAAGGAAATTGACTCCAGCAAACCAGTTGACCGTCGGCGATATTCTACTTGCATATTTGTTATCAATAAAGATGCGGTCGATACTTTTGCGGGCATCCTGTCCTTTAAACTTCTGGGTGCCATATTGAAATTGAATGTCGGAGGTGAAAACACCTTTTTTCTTGTGATAAACAGCTTTATTATTGAAATAAAAGCCAAGTCCGAAGTTGCCAACTCCACCTTGAGTTTCTTCCCAAGCGTCATTGAAACTTGACTGAGAAAAATTAATGCCAAATTGTGTGCTGCGTGGATCCCACCAGCCTACGCGAAGCGAATCTTCAAGAGTTTTAGGTGCTTCTTGAGCAAAAGTAAAAGCAGCAAAAGATAAATAACAGGTTGTTAAGAAAACCTTTTTCATTACAAAATAGGGGTTTAGTTAATGATTAGTTTAACTATTGATTAGAAATAATTACTTAAAACTTTAAATTGACAAACTAATTGTTGTGTCAGAAATTTTAAGACTTTAAGAGGAGGGAATAGTAACAGCAGAAAGTAAAAAAAACTTTAAACCCCATTTACACCAAACTTGTAAATGGGGTTTATTTAGATTATTCAAAAACGATTACGGTTTTCGATTGCATAACTTGTAGTGGAAAAATTGTTTTAGAATCTTCAGTTCGTAGGGTAATTGTTGTATTATCCATCGCAATGATTTCTCCTTTGATGCCATCAATTTCAATAATTTGTCCTTCCTTATAGCGGTTTTTACTATAAAATGAAGAAATTATATTTAATAAAATTTCTTTTGAAGCAAAGCCGTAACCAATCGCAAAGGCAAAAATAATTCCACCAACCAAGAGGTTAAAACTTGATTCTAATAGGCTTGTATTGATGCCTACTTGTGCTATTGATTGAATCACAAAAATTATCAACAAGAAAAAGAAGATAGCCGTTCCGATAAGTTTTCCTGCCGCAATATTGAACGATTTACAAAGCGTAACTACAAAGTTTTTAAGAGCATCTGCCAAGAAAACCCCAGCCGAAAGCATCAAGGCCGACGAAATAAGCTTAGGAATAAAGTCTACTAAAAGTTTTACCATATCCGAAATCGAAGGGACGCCAAGTGTATCAGCGGCAGGGCGAAGCATGAAAATTAGAATAAAGTAATAGAGAAATTTTGAAATAATAGAACTCAACTTTATTTCTAATTTTAGGCCTTTGATTGCATCAATTTCGTTGAGTTTATCACCTATTTTGTCAGCACCAACTTGTTCGAGCATCTTTTTGGTTACTGCAGCTACCATTTTGGCAACGCCCCAACCTATTAATAAAATGAGTGCGGCTCCTATTAGATTATAGAAGAAAGTCATGAAACTTCTAATCATGTCGTTAAAAGTTGCCAATAATGTGTCAGTAAAGCTCAGAGTCGGTTTCATGCGTGTTATTGTTATTTGTGAAAAAGGTTGTTTTTAAACATATTAATTATCTTTAGGTTCTAATTC
>JAFEIL010000462.1 GCA_017495105.1 Emticicia sp.
ATTTGTAGTGTTTTGAGTGAAGTAAAGCAACGAGCTGAAGGTAAATCTTCCAGAAGGGTACAAATCTAACAAACAATGAACAACACACTAACATTATTTTTCAAAGGATTTTTTCAGGTTTTTTTAGTGGCGATTATTAATTGCTACTTAGTTTCTACAAAAAACCTCGTTTTTGTAGTTTCGGTGTCTTTTTTAGTCAGTTTGATTTTTGCATTTTATATTGTAAAGTTATCCTTTAAAGCTAAAAATGACCGCATTATTTATACGCTGGGAGCTGTGTTTGCCTCAATTTGCGGATTAATTTCTTCAATAATATTTTTTTAAACTTAGATACAAAAATGAACAACAAAGAACATCAAATAGAAGTACCGCAAAGTGAACCAGTACGACGTTTTTTTTTCGTATGTACAGCAGGTATTAATCGTTATAATAATATGCAATTTAATAGTTTTGATATTAAAAAAGATGATGGTAAATATCCAACTTATCGTGAGTGTTCAGAAAAGTCTGACTCATATTTTCCTGGTCAACATAATATAACTCTTTTAAGTATTTCCGAAATCCCAGCGGCTGATTGGGAACATTTTAGTTCTTAAAAATAAGATAAATTAAAACACTTTAAATTTATTCAAAAATGAACATATTAATAGAAGGTCATAGATACGGGCTTGATAACTTTGAAAACAAAAACGCTTTTGGTCAAAAGTTGCAATTCATTCACAAAGTTCCAGTTTCGGAAGGTTCTACGGAGTTGAAAACTGTGCAAGATGGCACAACAAACGAAGAAGTATTAGAGGTTTTGATTAACCGTATGCAGTATTTACAGGGAAAATTTCCTTGTCCTGAAAATGCCCTTGTAATTACGAAGCTCGAAGAATCTTTATTCTGGCTCAACAAAAGAACTGCTGACCGCCAAAAAAGAAATGTTGAAGGTAAACAATTGGCGTAGAACAAGTTTTTCAATTTATCATGTCGCACGAAATTAAAATAACAAAAAAACAACTCAATTCTAAACCCCTCGAAATCGGGGGAATTAAAATGAACGAAGAAATAAAGTTATTTTTTACAGGTTTTTTGCAAGTCTATATTGTATTTTTTTAAATTCCAACTGGTATCAAGAAAGATGAGCAAGTAATTGAGCTGGCGAAATTTGCTGCCTTTTGCTTGCTTGTAGAGTTGGAAGTGAAGGACTTTCAAAGGCACGCTTTCATGGTGTCGCAGACACCAAAAAGGCTTGTAAATATTTGCATAATTGGCTACTATTTTGTAAATTTGAATGTGTTAAATGAAGTAATTTAAAGCTATTTTGGACGGCGGTTCGATTCCGCCCATCTCCACAAAAAGCAGTAGGTTTTGAAGTATTGCCAGTTGCTTTTGCCGTTACGAACTACGACCGTAACGGCACACTATGGGGGTGAAAGGATTTCGACAGGTAGGGGAAGGTTATGGATAACACAAAAGCTATAACAGGCAAACAAATTGATTTCAAACCTATGCAAGTCGGAATGGCTGCATAAGTTGCGTAAGTGAAACGAAATTCACAAAGAATGTACCCGACTGCATACCATCAGAACTGCTATCGGGTCTTTTTTTTCTTCCAACGGCTGCAATTACGCAGCCGTGTAATTTTGACTAAAATTTGCTCGCATTGACGATAATCATAGAGTTGGAAGAAAGCAAGCGAAGCGACCCCGCTAATCGAGCGTCGCAGACGCAAGATTAGATAAGTGATTTGAAAATAAAACTATAAACTGATGCTCATTTTGAGTGTCGCAAATAACTGTAAAATGAAAAAATACATTGCTGTTTTGTTAATTTTAGCTATTTCATGCACAAAAGAAGTTTCAGACTATGAATATGTTTGTAACTGTAAGCAACAAGAAAAAGCATCTTTATTTGTTCAAACTTCCATAAAAGCATCAAACAATATGAGTGATGAAGAAATGGAAGATGTAATAGCAGAATTAACCAAAACTTCTGTGCGTTTAAATTGCTCAAAAAAGCAAATTAAATATAATTACAACCAAAATTCTGGACAAAGAGAAGTTTTGTCTAAATTAGACAGTTGCGAAGTAGTTTATTTCGAGTACTAAACTTCCAACGACGGCAAAGAACTGATGGCGGAGTTATTTATGAAAATAAATATGCGTAGCCTTTACTTCTTTGCTGTGTTGGGATTGAAGATTTTATAACTTTGCTCTGTGGAGAAGTCGCCAAGCACCAAAAAGTGATATGGGATTTTCTCACATCACTTTTAAACCTAACGGATTCGTAACCTTTAAAAATAAAAATATGAGAACAGAAAAAGGTCTTAAAGACTTGATTTTAGGTCAATTTGTTGAAGGGATTGAGCAGAATGAAATTGTCGATAATATAATTGAAAGGCTAAAAAATGAGGGCAATTTAATTATCCCTGACCTTCCAATTTATGACTTAGTGGCTGAATTACTCCTTTATGTTCAAAAAGATGAACATTTTGTTGTAAATGGTTTTCGGACTGCCGAAATATTAAAACAACTGAGAACTATCATAGAATAAGCACTTCCAACGCCTTTTTTGGCGATGGAATAGTAATTAAGCATTAATTTGCTTTCATTTACGCATTTGTTTGTGTTGGAAGCGAGCAAAATAATTATTAACTTCGCTAATATCACGTCGCCAGTAAATAACCGAGAATATGAGACCTACAAACAAAGGAAATCGGGAACAAATAACGCAAAGAAAATTTAAAGCTCGCTTACGTGCTTTGTCGCTTGATACTGAGCAAGGAAAATTCTTTTGCTATAAAGCACAAGCAAAACCATGTAGTTGCAAAATGTGTTCACCTGTGAAATTTTCAAGAAAAGTTAAACATAAATCACTCGACACAAATGTCGAGTAAAAATATGAAATGCACTAAATTGAAACGCCCTCCAAACATGATGCTGGAAGGCGTTTTTTATTTGTTATTTTCCGCTTTTTCGTCGGTTATCGTCTTTGCATAACATTTGACAATTTATTTCTATTGTTTTTCCTCCTTCATGCCACGGAGTAATATGGTCGCCCTCCATTGCTGAAATGTCAAATTCTTTTTTACAAATTATACATTTTCGTTCCTGCTTTTCATACACTTTCTGTTTTATGCTGTCTGAAAATGTACGAATACCTAAATATCTTTCATCTCTGGTCAAGATATATTGATAAATGCCGCTTTTTTTCTCTACATCATCATCTGCGATTAATTTTGCAGTTTCGGCTTCTATTGCTTTCGTGTCATATACTACGTCTTTGTATTTATTGTAAAGCAGTCCCCATTCGATACCTTTCATAAATTTTTTACGCTTGTTTGTAAAAGTGGCATTAACCCAAGTAATCACAGATTGAAAATAAAGCCATAATGCACTTGCGTTTGGGTCGTGCTGATGATTTGCCATATAAGTTTCAATATTTCCGTTAGAAATCCAGTCTATGGCTGTTTCTAAGTATTCTTGTCTAATAGCCGAACCATTCAGATAGTCAGCACCAATATTAAATGCTACACAACCGGTTTTGCTAAAATATCGTTTAGCATCTGCAACCCACGAACCAGTATATACCGCATTTCTTAATTCTTGTTCGGTTAGTTTTTCTCCAGCTATATTGATGGTCTTAAACCATTGCAATTTTTCACTTTCCGAACCACTACAAATATAAACCATGAATTTATAGTTTAATATTTGTTCTTGCTCGTCCTTTTCAAGATTATGAAAGTACCTAAACAAATAGGCAAAATCGCCGTTTACGTACTGACAAATTGAAATAGTCCGTTGTTGTCCATCAATTACTTCAAACGTTCCATCTTCACGAACTGCCCAGTACATTACATTCAAAGGAAAGCTCTTTGTAACTGTGTTTATTACAGCATCACGTTGTTTGTCTTTATAGATAAATTCACGTTGATAAGGAGGTCGAATATCCAACTTACCACCAAAACCTACAACTCCGTTTTCGTTGTTATCTTCAAAGCCCTCAGATAATTCCTTTATCGTTATTTCTTTAAGTTCTATTTTCATAAACGTTTGTTCTTTATTATTATTCGTGCATAAATTTCTCGTCCGTCTATACGGAAACGTGTTACTTTGCCTGTTGCTTCTTCAACCAAAACTCTGTCAATACCTAAAATCTCAAATTGCTCTGGATTATACTTATCAATAAAAGTGATTGGTACTCCCATCAAACCTTCATAGTCAATTGGAATATCAGCAACTTTATTTACGTTGATTGCATTATAATTGTCATAGGTAGGATATTGGTCTTCATTGCCATAATAAGTTTTGACCAGTATAATATCTTCGTGTCTTTTTCTGTTGTCTAAATTAGTAAACCAAAAAACGCTCCCCATACTAAAATACTTTTGTCCATCAATTTTTTTAATTCTTGATTCAGTTGTTATTTCATAATGTTCTGGAACTTTAAACCATTTTGTTCCACCATTATCAATGCCAGCCCAAATTTTATTTTCTTTTACAAGTTTGAATATTTCTTTATACGTGAAATTGTTTTGATTTCCAATGATGAGAAATTTTTTATCGTACTCAATTAGTTGAGCAACGTATTCTCTGAATAATGAGAATGGAGGATTGGTGACAACTATGTCGGCTTGTTTTAAAAGTTCAATACTTTCAGGACTTCTAAAATCGCCATCGCCTGTAAGTTTATGTATTCCAATTTCTTCTGGATTTGGAGTTCTGTCGCCATTTTTATCGCCAGTATATTCTAAATAAATAGCACTTTCAGATTTATGTTCTGTAAATAAATCTCTGTTTTGGTTTTTGTAGC
>JAFEIL010000063.1 GCA_017495105.1 Emticicia sp.
TTATAGAAGAGTGTATAATCAAGTAAAAATCAAAGGGACTCTCCTACTCAGCACCGATAATAATCGTTTTCCAAGTTCGGAGATTTCGTTTACTGATGTAATTGAAACTTGGGAAATCAAAGCCTTTGTAAGCCATACTTTACCCGAACCAACCACGCCTTACAGCAAACTCGGAAATTTGGTCGATGAAATGAAATTTGAATTAGAACGTATCAAAAAATAAATGCAAATTACCTCTAAGCAACCTAATATCGGTACAACAATTTTCACAGTAATGTCGCAATTAGCGGCTGAAAATGATGCATTAAACCTCTCGCAGGGCTTTCCGAACTATAATTGTTCGCCAAAACTCATCGAATTGGTCAATCATCACATGAAGCAAGGAATGAACCAATATGCTCCTATGGCAGGTATTATGCCTCTACGTGAGATTATTGCTCAGAAAACATTCGATTTGTATAAATTAACTTACAATCCAAACGATGAAATCACTATCGTATCAGGCTGTACAGAAGCACTTTATGCTGTAATGACAGCCATAATTCACAAAGATGATGAGGTGATAGTTTTTGAACCTGCATATGATAGTTATGTGCCAGCCATTGAGCTAAACGGAGGAAAAGCAGTCTATGTAACACTTTTACCTGAAAATGACTTTGCTATTGATTGGCAGCTTGTAAAATCGAAAATTACAGCTCAAACTAAGGCAATTATGCTCACAACGCCGCATAATCCGACTGGGAAATGTCTGACACAAAGCGATATTGACTCATTGGCGGAACTCCTAAAAGACACTAACATTTTTGTAGTTTCGGATGAAGTCTATGAACATATTATTTTTGATGGCCGAAAACATCTTTCGCCCGCCACTCACGGCGATTTGAAGGAACGCACATTTGTATGTGGTTCTTTTGGCAAAACATTTCATACAACTGGCTGGAAGTTAGGCTATTGTATGGCACCAAAAGCACTTTCAGTAGAATTTAGAAAAGCACATCAATGGATAACATTTTCTTGTCCGACACCATTTCAATATGCTTTTGCCGATTTCTTGAAAGAACCCGATAATTATCTTTCAGTAACTCAGTTTTATCAAGAAAAAAGAGATAAATTCATACATTGGATAAAAGATTCAAGGTTTGAATTCATCCCTGCTGAAGGCAGTTTTTTCCAAATGGTTTCATATAAAAATATCACGGACGAATCAGATTACAATTTGGCAGTAAGGTGGACAAAAGAAATCGGTGTAGCCTCAATTCCGATTTCTGTTTTTTATGCCGATAAAATTGACAATAAAATATTAAGATTCTGTTTTGCCAAAGATAACGAAATGCTCGAACGAGCTGCAGAAAGGCTTTGTAGATTATAGTGAAATCTTAAGTCCACAGAAATTCTATTGACTGTGGACTGCCGACTGTTGTTAATCACATCTTCATTATTTTCAAAATCTTATTCGGCTGAATCAACAATGATTTTCCGACTTCATACCAGAGTTCATCGCCTGCATTCAAAAACAAACCTTTATGCGATGGCTTTTTGCTGTGAGCAAACTCAGCCTCAAATTCGCCCGAAAACGTATTTTTTAAAATAAAATTGAGTTCGTCCCACGCTAAAACCTTTGTTTCGCTCGAGCCATCAATAATATTTGTACGAACTAATTGCAATTTGCGTTCAATAAATGAGGCACTCACAAAAACCTCCACATTTTCACCCGATTGATTTTTCAAAAAAGTCAATTTCAATGATGCTTCCCTCCCAGCCTTTTCATAAACCGCTTGTTGGAGCTCTTCAATCAAATATTTTAACGCATCGGTGTTTTTTGGATAAAAACTTTTACCGTTAAAATCTACTTGCCAAAAATCTTGATGCGGCTCTAATGACTTAATAAATAGCTCATTAGCTGATTTCAAACTGCCAAAAACTACATCTGACCAAACTTTTGGTAGTGTACCTTTCCAAGTAAAATCATCGTTCGAACTAAAACCTTCATCAAAAAGTTCATCCTCGGTTAATTCTTCACGATCAAGATAGGTTAATTCGAAACTCAAGGCTAATTCTTGTTCATAACTTCCATTTATCTCAATAGCGTGAGCAAAAGGTGCTGGAATATTTTCAGCCGTTTGATATTTGAGGGAGAATGTAGGCATTTATCGTTTTAATTTTATCAATTTTTCCCGTAGGAGTTTCTAACATTTTTTCCAGAAAAAACACTTCCTTTGGGACTTCAAATTTAGGCAAAATTTCTTTGAAACCTTGCAGAATATCAATCTTAGTTGCATCGTCTCTACTCGGAAATGCGGCGTTAGTCTCTTTTTCAAGTACAAAAATCAATCTTTCTCCCAGCTTTTCATCAGGTAAACTAAACACAAAATTTCGACCATTAAGTTTTTGTTCGTCAGTTTTTAGCTTTTTCAAAACCGATTCAGCAGCTTTCTCAACTTTTTCAAGCTGTATTTTCACACCGCCACTATTGATTACATTGTCGATTCTACCATGTAAAACAAAGCTGCTACCATTGATAATTTCGGCTACATCATTTGTTGTAATCCACTGACCATCAGTAGTTTTAGACTTTATCATCAAACAACTTTCATGATTGAGTTGAATATCAACACCTTCAAGCGTATTAAAAAAATCTTCTTTTTCTGAGCCATTAATTCGTTTGATAGCAACATGCGTGAGAGTTTCGCTCATACCATAAGTTACATAAACAGGACGATAAATTTTTTGTACTTTTTCAAGAATGGCATCATTGACAGCCGCCCCACCAATGATAATTGCTTTGGCAGAATTAAGGATCTCATAAAAAATAGGTGTTTTTTCTAAAATTGTCTGAATTTGTAAAGGAACAAAAGCAAAGAAATTCTGCCCACGATTAGCTTTCAAGATATATAAATGCTTTTCAATATCTTCAAAAGGATTGGATTTAGGCTCAACAATCAACAAATCCATACCAATTTCAAAGGCCCGAACCAGCATCATCATTCCAGCAATGTAATCAATATTTAAACAACAAAATGCAGTATCTCCCTCTTTTAAATTAAAAGCTTTAGTAGTCATTTTTACTGATGCCAACATTTGCCTACGATGAAGTAAAATTTTCTTTGGCATGCCAGTCGAACCTGAAGTTTGAATCTCGAAGGTTTCCTGCCCAGATTCCCAAGCTTTTTTGAAATCAAAAACTTTCTTGAAGTATGGATTATTGGGCTGCGTATTGATACACGAACCATCTTTTTCTAAAAAAATCATTTTCTAAAATAAAAATCCCTTCTCAATTTGTTAATTTGAGAAGGGTTGAATAAATATTTTGCAAAACAAAATTAAGCAAAAACTCTTAAAGTATTGTTAGTTGCATCGAAAGATGTGTTGAAACGTGCGAGAGCAGACTTAGCTGGACCTTTAGTTGCTACTCCAGTCGATGAAAACGTTGAACCATGATTTGGACAATAGAAATCATTACTAGATGAACGATAATCAATAGTGGTTAGCTCATGCGTGCATCTCGAATCAACTGCTATCCAGCTTCCATTGGTATCGTTTACACGAGCAATAATTATATTTTGAACTTTAACAACTACAAAATTTCCTTTCGTTTTTAATGCCGAATAAGTTGCATCATTGATATTAATTGTAAAATCAACTTTTCCTGTGCTTGTGTTTGGATTGGGGTCAGGAATTTCACCACCATCACTACAAGACTGTAGGCAATTCATGAGCATAATTGCCCCAAAACTGAGCCCAACCTGACGCATAAATTCTTTGCGATCAATTGTATTTATTTCCATTTTTTCGATTTCAATGATATTTTTACTTGTTTCTTGCATCTCTTTTGCTTTTTTAAACAGTTAGTGTTACATATGTTTCCAAAAATATTGAAATGATTAAACAAATACAAACTTTTACTTGTTAATATTTTAAAGAATATATTTCCAAAAAATAAACCAAAAATGGATAATAAATATACTTATTTTTGTTTTTATAGTTTTTTTATCCATTATATTTGCAATAAATAGATTATTTATCAGTTTCGATTCATTAAAATTAGTTTATTTTTGTATCTATTTTAAGACTTTGGATTCAATAAAAAAATAAAATGACGCTTAAAAATGGAACACAATCCAATAAATAAAATAAAAGTAGCCGAAAACCCAGGTTTGTTGGAATATGCACACACCTCGGGTGGTGCAGTAATTCGCCCAGAAGATATGGGAAAAGTAAAGGGAAAGGCTCAATTGGCAATGCGTCAACAAACGCATGAACAGATAAATAAGATTTATCGCCAAATGGAGTTACTTGCACTACAAGCAAAAGAAGTACAAAATAGAGTTGAAGTATCAGAACGCATCTACAATGCTGCGATGGGTTTTGAGCCTATCATCGGTCATATTTATTATTTATACGAAAAGAAAGATGGGTCTGATATACTTTCGATGATTGCTCCGAGCGAATGGGGACGAAAATTTCCATTTAACCAATTTTTGGCGAAAGTATTTTTATTGGCCGACCACACTTGGAAAGTAGAGTTTTTTCAAGAAGACGACCGAACTGATACGATTGATTTAGATTAAATATGTGGGGCGAACCGTGCGACGGCCGCATCTTGTTCGCAATATTACCTACAAGTCTCATAAAAAAGGGCGAACTCGGAAGTTCGCCCCACAAATGCTTTACACTCCTTCTGCTTTTGAGGCAGTTTTTGTGTTATCGTCACTATGACGGTCAATGAGTTGGTTTATTGGGTCGATACCTGCTTTTTTAGGT
>JAFEIL010000252.1 GCA_017495105.1 Emticicia sp.
TAGAATTCAAACGTTTTTTATTGAGGATTATTGAGCGAATGCAAGTTTGCCAAACAGCTAAATGCTACCGTTGGGTAAGATTCTGAACGAAATGATTGATTTGGTATGCTTTTCGTTTTATAAATAATACGATTGTTAGAAAAATATTTCTGATTTTCGACGACTTACGTACTTTCCTTATAAAATCTTAAAACATTGCTTTAGTGATTGGATTGCTTTTGGAGTAATTCAATCACTTTTTTTGTTTATCAACCGATTATCGAAATTAAAGGCTTCATTTTGTAAAACTCTGACCTTCATAAAATCAGCGTGTGCTGGATTTATGAGATAATTGTATTCGCCCTCAACCACAACCGATGGTACTCTTAGCGTTAAGTATTCATTGGCTTTAAGCCAATCCGAACTTACAATTGCTGTCGAGTCGCTGGGTTCGATATTATTCCAATCTTCGGGTAAAGATTTACTGGGTATTGTTAATATTGAATCATCGGGAATATAAATCGTAATCAACTGATAATTAAGTGGTAAGAAAGCATTTGTTGTATGTACCAGCACTTCTACTAACGCCAGAGTTCGTGTTCCAGTCGTGTAAAGTTCAGCATCGCCTTTGCGATTCCAACGCCCACCGTGAATTTTCGCACTAGTTCCCGATAAATCGTTGGGGTATTTTGCGGAAGATAATCTAAAAACTTCCACTAAGCCAAAATTCCGTGTTCGATTCTGCCAATTTCATCTTAAACCATTTCAAACCCGAAACTTGTATCAAG
This sequence comes from Emticicia sp., assembly GCA_017495105.1. Lineage (GTDB taxonomy): Bacteria > Bacteroidota > Bacteroidia > Cytophagales > Spirosomataceae > Emticicia. Next base: position 768 of record JAFEIL010000252.1, read on the forward strand.
TATTTCGAGAGGAGTTTTTGAACCCAAAAACGGATTTGGATGACGCATCCAACCCTTGAAACGCTCTAAATCGCCCCAAACCTTGTTACCTCGTTCGTATAATTTGGCCAGTTGGATTGCTTTTTCAGAAGCAGTTTTTTTCTAATTTTTTATTATCAGGGTAACGTTGTAGCGTTCTCTCCGAAAGATTGATGATAATAGCCAATTCTTTTCCCGAAAACGACAACTGTTTGGCCATTTTCAAGACAGCATTTTTCGGAATTCCTGTACGAGCCATTTCAATCAAATCTGATTGATTTCTGACTGTTTGGTTAAATAATAAAAACATAGTTTCTGACATTTGTCGTAAAAAAACGAATATTGTCTTGATTTGCAAATTTCATTACGAATTCTTATTGCATTAATGCCTCAATCTCCTCAATTTCAATTGGAATGTTGGTCATTAGGTCTTCAATACCGTTTTCGGTAATCAAAATATCATTTTCGAGTCTGATACCCAATTTTTCTTCTGTAATATAAATACCTGGTTCGCAAGTGAAAACCATTCCAACCTTAAAAACTTCATACCGATTGCTCACATCATGCACATCAAGACCCAAATGATGAGAAATTCCATGCGAGAAATACTTTTTATAAAGCGGAGCGTCTTCATTTTGATTATCTACTTCATCTTGTTTCAATAAACCCAATTTTATCAACTCAAATTCCATGATTTTGCCCACTTCTTTTCTCATATTTTCCATCGTATTGCCTACGAATAGCATTTTTTTTGCAGCTTTCATCACATTTAAAACTGCTGAATAAACTTCTTTTTGTCGCTCACTAAATTTCCCATTCACAGGCAAACAACGAGTTATATCGGCATTATAATTGGCATATTCTGCTCCAAAATCCATCAAAATCACTTCGCCAGAATTACATAGATTATTATTAGTGACATAATGCAACACACAGGCACTTTTGCCCGAAGCCAAAATAGGAGAAAAGGCGTGTCCACGAGAGCGATTTCTTAAAAATTCGTGTATAAGTTCTGCTTCCAACTCAAATTCTTTAACTTTTGGCTTCAAAAATTTTGCCATTCTGATAAAGCCTTTATTTGTAACATCTATGGCTTTTTTAATCAAGTCTATTTCAATTGGCTGTTTTATTACTCGTAATTGTTGCAACAAAGGAGCAAGACGCTCAATCCTATGAAGCGGAAATTTCAGTTTAAATTCAGTAATAAATCTTCGTTCACGGGTTTCAAAACTCCAATCTCCGCCATCGTGTTCGTTTAAGTTCAAGTAAACATGGTCAGCAAGAAAGATGAGTTTTCGTAGTATGGTTTCGAAATTGCTTGTCCAAATCACTTTTTCAATTCCCGAAATTTCGTTTGCTTGTTTTTTTGAAAGTTTTTCGCCTTCCCAAACTTTTATATGTTCACTTGTTTCACGAATCAATAAAATCTCCCTAAATTTTTCTTCAGGAAAATCAGGAAACAAAATCAAAATTGTTTCTTCTTGGTCGATTCCCGAAAGGTAGAAAATGTCATTATTCTGACGAAAGCCAAAAGTGCCGTCAGCGTTGGTCGGTAATACGTCGTTTGATTGAACAATTACCATCGAATTTGGCTTGAGAAGGCTTCTTAGTCTTTCCCGATTTGAAATAAATAGTTTCGAATCAATTTTTTCGTAACGCATTTTCGTTTTTTAAGTAGAAATTTTAGAATATTTGCGAAATTATAAATTATCACAAACGAATGTTTCGATTAACCCAAGTTTTCTCATTTTTTATTTTCTTTTTTTTAGTTATTTTTCAAGTAAAAGCACAACAATCTAAATATTGGATTGTTTTTACTGAAAAAGATGCCCACGCTAAACCTGCTATTTCGGAGAAATGTAAAGAAAATAGGAGAGTTTTGGGCTTGCAAAACAATCAATTTTCTGATTTGCCAGTTTCAGATTTTTATATTGAAAGTTTGCAAAGTATTGATGTTCAGTTGCTTAAAAAATCAAAATGGTTGAATGCTGTTTCTGCAAATCTTTCTGTATCACAATTAAATGAGGTTAAAAAACTCAGTTTTGTAAAGGAAATCATTCCGATTGATACCAAAATATTTTTTGCTAAAAATAATAAAAAAAGCGTCGACGATTTGCGTGTAGATTTTGTGATGAAACAAATTGGAATTGAGCATTTTTTGGAAGCTGGTCTAAGCGGAAAAGGTGTTAATATTGGTGTAATTGATGCAGGATTTTACGGTGCAAATGATAATCAAACACTCAAACACTTATTTGATAGAAAGCAGATTTTGGATGTAAAAGATTATGTGAATCCAAAGAAAATAAACTATTTCGGCGAGCGAGAATCTGCCTCAGATTTTCACGGAACAGAAGTTTTAAATGCCATTACTGGAAGGGATTTTAAAGAAAATATTCAAATCGGACTTGCAACAAACGCCAATTTTTATTTGGCTCGCACCGACAGCGGTAATAAAGAATTTCGAGGGGAGGAAGATAACTGGATGGCGGCAATGGAATGGATGGATAGTTTGGGGGTAAGGCTAATTAATACTTCATTAGGTTATGCAAAAGGGTTTTCTAATCCCAAAGAGAGTTATACTCCCGAACAAATGGATGGTAAAACGAGCGTAATTGCTCGTGCAGCAAAAATGGCTATCGATGAGAAAGGTATAGTTTTGGTGGTTTCGGCAGGAAATGAAGGTGATGATAGCTCTTGGCGAATCATCTCTACGCCAGCCGATGTTGATGGAGTGATTGCTGTCGGAGCAACTAATGAGCTCGGTATGAAAATGGGATACAGCAGTATTGGTCCGGAATTTTTGACTTATATGAAACCTAATGTTTCGTGTTTTTCGCTTTTTGGAACATCGCTTGCCGCCCCCGTGATTACGGGTTTTGTTGCTTGTATTATGCAAGCATTCCCTACGTTGACCAACAAAGAAATTCGAATGATTCTAGAAAAATCAGGTAATTTATATCCTTATGGCAATAATTTCATCGGTTATGGCATTCCAAATGCCAAAAGAGCTTTGAATTTAGCAGCTAAAAAGACTTTAACTGAAATTCAATCTCGACTAGTTGAAGTTGCAGAAAATGAAAAGCAAATAGAGATTCCGATTCCAATAGGTAATATTGCGGTTATTTTTCATAAAAAGAATTCCACCCACGTACTTAGTCAAGAATTTGTTAAAGCGAAGAATAATTTCATTTCTCTTAAACGCAACTCATTAATAAAGCAAACTACCGTAATGAATGGTGAAGAAGTTATAGAAGTAATTTGGAAAACTCCCTAACCGAAATGGCTGATTGCTGTCCCTAAATGGGAATTTATATTTCTACATTTTGTGTTTTTTACTTCCCTAGTGTAGGGGTATTGTTTGGTCTTGATAAAAATTTGGTTGTATAAAACTTGCCTTTATGGAAGCGGAAGTAAATATTTCCAACCCTCACAACACTCATTTCCTTTATTTTTGTAATATTATCAATGTCGTCTTCGAGTGTATGAATAGTGCCTTTGGTTTTCTTGGCGATTTGTACGTAATCGGTCTGAAAAGCCAGATTCTTTTCGAAGGTTTCACCACAAAGAATAATGTGCACTTTTTTCTTTACTTTTGATAATTGCTTCATGTCTTTTACCTGCGTGCTATTATCGGCAATCATTACAAACTCGTCTGCATCAGGGAAATGCTTTTGGGCATAAAGTAATGCTTCAATATTATTCTCTGGTTTATCTTTATTGTTTTCGGTATTATTAATAGCCGCAAACATGGTGTCCCAAAGTACGAGTTCATCTTTTTTTCTAACAGTAAACATTTTACCAGGAATACGGCCACGAGTTTGTCGGCCAAGGCTGTCGCAATCGGTAAAAAACACAATTCCTTTGATAGAAGTATTTTCGGTATTTTCGTTCATCCAATCAAACACTTGAGTTGTATATGGAAACATTGTTGAGGTAATATCACATACAATTACTACATTATTCCATTT
>JAFEIL010000397.1 GCA_017495105.1 Emticicia sp.
GTTTTTAATATGATTGATTTCACCATCTACTGGCACCAAATTAACATTATGGTTTTCTATCAGTGAATATCTCATTATGTCAGACAATAATAGAATTGATTCTGATATTTTGGGATGTATCAATCGAATCTCCGAATAAAAAAAATTCAAGGTATTAAACAGAAAATGAGGGTTGATTTGTGAATTCAACCTTGACATTTCTGATTTTTGGTTTTCTATTAATAGTTGTTGGTTACGAATTTTTTCCTCTTGAATCTTAATGTCATTATTTAAATTGTCTTTTTCTAATAAAAAAATCATTTCTTGTTTTTTGATTGTATTTATAGCAAAATAAAATCCTGTCCCCATTCCACCAAAAAAAAAATATACAATAAATCCATCTAAATAGGTTGTAGTGCTTTTTGAGCTAGAAGCAGTTACTCCCCAATGTAATAACATATCATTAATTGTAATCCTGAGTATTGTGAAAACTATAAAAATTAGAATGAAACTTGATAACTTCCACCACCCTCTCATTCTTAGCAAAAGGAAGAATTGTAAATAGAAACAGACTGAAATAGCCAAAAGATTGTGTACGTAAACATCAATAAATCTATCAAAAATGTTAATGCTCTTAGGTTCTATTAAGTAAGCATTGAAAGCAATAAATACATAAGCATTCCAAAATAAAACATGTATCCACCAGTTTAATAAGATGTCTTTTTCTATTAGTTTAATATCATTAGTAAGATTCATATCGACAATAGTTTAGAATATATAATCTTTTTCTTTTTAGTTTTTGCACACAACAACTTTGGTCTTCAAACATAAACAATTACGACCAATGAAAAAGACTCAAACATCATTAAGATTAACTAAAACAACGGTATCATTTTTTAAATCAGTATCTACAAATGGCAAAACGAGTGTTACAATGCCAACAACAATAATGATAAACAAGAATTAAAACATTTTCTTTTATGAATCAAATTTATGATAATTTCGCAAAATCAATACAAATTGAGAATATCTTTTGCGAAATTATTATGAACAACCCCATCAGTATTGATTCTGGTTCAAAAGATCTATTTACAAACTATGATAATGAATTAGAACTTTGGCATTATATTTTGATTGGTTTTGGTCTCCAAAAAAAATCGGATAAAGTATTATTAAAAAAAGTTAATGGAATTATACTTAAAAAAGGCATTGAACAGTCCGAGCAAAATGCCATTCAGTATTGGAATGGCACTTCAATGTCAATCAACTATTTTTTTTCATTATCTTCTTATGAAGCCAATAATGCAATAGAAATATTAACAGAAAAAGTAATTCAAAAACTTGATGCTTTCTATCAAGAAGAACCGTTCAATATAAGTATCAAAAATGGCATTGTTGGTATTATAATATGTCTTTGTTTGGCATTTGAAAGAACGGGTAATATGCAAATATTATCAAGAATTAATAAGATAGTAGATTTCATAACCATATTAAAAATGGATGTATATACAAATAGCGAATTTCTGAATTTTTTTCCAGATAAGTACAATCCCAACACGAATGAAATTATTATGACCAACAATCTATCATGGGATACTGGTAATCTTGCTTTGGCTCTCCTTTTTTTTAGATTGGGTAAATGTTTAAACAAATCATATACAGATTGGGCATTAAGAATTTTATCTTTTTCACTTATTCAAAAAAAAGAACTATTAGATAATACTGGAATATCAATTAGTTCGGGTTATACTGGAAATGTAATGCTATATCATTACTTTGGGTCAATTTATCGAAATCCAAAGTATTTACAAGCTGCAAAATACTGGCTTAAAGAAGCTAATCGCCTTGTCCCCAAAATAGAAAACCCTCAAAACTCCTCTATAATGGATGGCTATTTAGGTTTAAATTTGGTTAATGTTTCTATAAAAAAAAATAATACAGATTGGTTTAATCTTTTGCTTTTGCATTGACATTCTGCCTCTTTGTAAGAGACCGATAGCTACGAAATAATACGTCGTAAATGATATACTCATTTAATCGTTGATTAGAAATATGCCAGCGATTAATACTCATATGTAAATAACTCGCTACTAAATCATCACTTATATTGATTCTTTCAAGCCACTTTACTTTATTCAATACAGACCGATATTTTTTAAACACCGATTTAATTATTCTATTTGAGAACAAATCATCATCTCCTCCCGAAGCTATTTTATCAATTATACTTCTTTCCGTTCGATACAAATTACTTAATTTTTCTTTGAGTGAGCTGTCGTTTATAAATTCAATTGCAAAACTCTCCCTTAATTTTTCCACCAATAATAGTTTATCTTCTAACTTGTAGCCAAATAAATCTAACCAAATATGTACTTGATAAATGCCAAGATACCATCTTAAAGAATCATCAAATGAACCCAATTTTAGTAAAATTTCCGTATAAATACTACTATCAATAAAAAACAATGTTTCTGATAACTCTATGTTTTCAATACCATATCGTTCTATTTCTCTTTCATAGCTATCATGCTGAACCTTCCAAAATGGCAGGTGGTCTCTTATGGATTCTAATTTTTGGTTTATTTCCTCAATAAGTGCTGCACGGTCTTGCACATGATTTACAAAAAATCGAATGCGTAAGTGATGATGTGGATCATTGAATCTTACAAAAAACCATTTTTCTATTCGTTGACCTGCCCAATCTGTTATTATCCCAGCAATCTTTAATAATAGCAAGTCTGCTACCTGAGTACCACAATATATTTTGATGAATAACCATTCAGAACCTGGAATATATTGTTTTTTAATATTTGAAGTTGAAATGTAGGTAGATTTAGGTCCTTCTGCTGTTTTGTAAAAGGCTAATATGGTTTGATTGACAAATGGTTCACCCAATTTTGTCAAGGACGGTTTATCCGAAAAGTGTAACCACTCTGTTAGTATCGTTTTTTCATTATTTTTCAAATTATCTAAAAACAAATCTTGCCCAATATTTGAAAGCATATCTATTACTAATTCATTATCGCCGTCAGTTATTGATACATACTGCGGAATTTTCCAATTTTTGCAAAATAATACCAATGACCCTTTTTGAATCATTTCAAAATGACTTTTATATAAAACCCATTTTGCTAACCTCAAAATGATATTTTTATATCTTATTCTTGGAGTATAGGTAACATACTTTTCCCAATTTCCCATTTCTATGAATAGGCTTTGAATTCCTTGATGTTGAATCGAACACAAAAAATTGTACACAGGCAATGAACCATTGCTAAAGTTATGAGCATTTGAAAGTCTAGGTATAACCCTCTTGTTGAATTTTGTTGAAAGTAAGACTATTTCATCATTTATCACTCCAACCGATAAATCTGCAATCGTGATTTGTTTGGTTGGTTCAATACATGAACCCGATAAATAATCTATTTCGTAATCAAAAAAACTTGGTCTGGATAATATATTTCCTACACGTTTTTCGGGTAGATGAACTATTTCAGCTATTATTGAATCTTTATAATACTCCTTCTCTTTTTGTGCAATATCCATTGCTATTGCTTCTATTTCGGGGTTTGCAAAGCAAAAACGTCCTAAAAGATTTATACCTGTGGTGCATCCTACTTCGGATAAAATGATATGCTCTTTATCAGAGATATTTACATTCGATATAATTACAGAAAAAGTGGGGGACATTTCAGAAACTTTTGAAGAGAAACGTATCACGTCCTCATCTGTAATTTCAATTTCACAAGCAATATTTCTCATGGCTTGCTCATACTTTGATACCCAAAGTTTTTCTAGGTTTGTATCAAGATTAGACTTGCGTATGCTTTCTGATTTATAGTCTATTTGATTGATAATTTGTGATGATTCAACCGTGCCGAACATTTTCAGTTGAGGAAAACCAATACCAAATTCAGAATCTAATACTTCTCCAAGCGGCACAAAATGTCTATCATATTTTTCAGCAAAAGCATCTTTGAATGCCATCAGAGCATCATCTTGTTGTGAAGATAGTTTACTTAAAATTTCAATGCCATTTAATACGATGTCAGCAATATTTTTATGTTTCAATACCGCTGACTCAAAAAAATAAACATCCGTTTGAAATAGCCTATCTACCCTAAAAGGTATTTCTGCCTGTTGTAATATTTTTTTAATTTCGTTGTATCTTTCAAGCCTAAACTCAGCTTGCGAGTCAATCAAATTTAAAATGCCTGAAATTTCAATAATTAAATGTTTCCAAGAATCTATTTTATTTGTCTTTTTACCAAGTTCTTCTACTTTTTCAGTTAATACTGAAATGAATTCTCTACCAGAAATAACAGGTTCAAGTTCACTTTGTAATAGCTGATTTTCGATTAAAATATTGATGAATTTTTTCTTTTGGCTATTTTTTATGTCTTTGTTTTCTATAAAATCTACCAATTCTTGTATGGTTTTTCCATTCTTAACAAATGTTAAAATTTGAGAAAGAATATCGTCCAATAACACTGATGATAAACGATATTGTCGTTTATCATTTTCATATTTGTATTCTATATATCTGTAAAAGCTACCAACGCTATAACCTGTCGAGTTAGGATAATAAAGTAAATAATTTTTGAATTCAGTATTCAATAGATTTGCTAATTCACATAGTAAATCCATGTCTAATCTTGTTTTTCTACTAATTTTATAAGATTCAATTTCTATTTTATTCTCCTTGTCCGTTAATAATCCCACACCACAGCCAGCAAATAATCCAAAAGGAGTTGATCGACTACAC
>JAFEIL010000395.1 GCA_017495105.1 Emticicia sp.
CCCTCAAAAAATTGAAATTGGTCTTCAGCCGTCTGCATGCTCCCATCCCCTAAAGGGGTGTAAAATTTAAAAATAGTATTTGTATATTATATTTATATACCTCTTTAAAGTATTGACTATAAGAGTGTTATCTATAAATATTCGTAAATCATAAATCGTAAATCGTAATTCAATCTGAATAGAAACGTTAAAATAAAAACTTTATCATTAAATTTTCCGAACTTTGTAAAAAAATTCAGTAGATTTATTTATTTCAGCCTTTTTCATGCAAAAACGTCATCTTGCCATTCTTGGTTCAACGGGTTCGATAGGAACACAAACTCTGGAGGTAGTAGAAGCCAATCCTGATATTTTTGAAGTAGAAGTACTAACCGCACAAAATAACGCCGACTTGTTGATTGAACAAGCAGCCAAATTTCGCCCGAATGTAGTTGTGATTTCAAACGAAGACCTTTATGATAAAGTTTTTGCGGCTCTCGACCCTCTCGATATAAAAGTTTATACTGGCGAAAAATCTTTGGTTTCGGTCGTAGAAATGGAGTCGGTCAATATGGTTTTAACAGCCTTAGTTGGCTACGCAGGTTTAATTCCGACTGTGGCGGCCATCAACGCAGGCAAACACATTGCATTGGCGAATAAAGAAACCTTAGTTGTAGCTGGAGAATTAGTGACAGAATTAGCACAAAAACACAAAGTTGATATTCTGCCCGTTGATTCGGAGCATTCAGCGATATTTCAGTGTTTGGTCGGTGAATTCCATAATCCAATCGAAAAGATAATTTTGACTGCTTCTGGCGGGCCTTTCAGAGGAAAAGACCGTGAGTTTTTGAAAACCGTTACAAAAGCACAAGCTCTGAAACACCCAAATTGGAGCATGGGTGCAAAAATTACGATTGATTCGGCTTCTTTGATGAATAAAGGCTTGGAAGTGATAGAAGCAAAATGGCTTTTTGGACTTACGCCCGACCAAATTGAAGTAGTAGTGCATCCGCAAAGTATTATTCACTCAATGGTGCAGTTTGAAGATGGCAGTATGAAAGCCCAAATGGGTTTACCAGATATGCGTGTACCGATTCAGTTTGCGATTGGCTACCCGAATCGCTTAAAATCAAATTTCCCAAGAATGGATTTTGCTCAATTTCCATCCCTAACTTTTGAAAAGCCTGATTATGAGACTTTTAGAAATTTAGGTTTTGCATTTAAAGCCCTCGAAGTTGGCGGAAATATGGCCTGTATCATAAATGCAGCCAACGAAATTGCAGTTGCTGCTTTCTTGCGTGACGAAATCGGTTTCTTAGAAATGTCAGATTTGATTGAAAATTGCATGAAAAAAGTGAACTTTGTGCACACACCAACGCTCGAAGATTATATAGAAACCGACAAAGAAACCAGACGTTTGGCTTTGGAGTTTGTTTAGTAGTCGATGGTGAACAGACGGCGGTCGATAGTTTAATTTAAAGAAAACGAGAATAAAATGATTTTTATTAGTACAAAAACATTCTTCATTCTTAATTCTACATTCTTAATTAGTAAGTAAAGTGGCAAAGAAACAACCATTTCAAGTAGTTTACGAAGATAATCACATCATTATCGTTAACAAAGCACAGGGTATTTTGGTGCAAGGTGATAGCACGGGCGATAAAACGCTTTCGGACTACGTTAAACAATATATTAAAGACAAATACAACAAACCTGGGGATGTTTTCTTGGGAACTGTACATCGCCTTGACCGACCTGTTAGCGGTTTGGTAGTTTTTGCAAGAACCTCAAAAGCTCTCGAACGTATGAATGAACTTTTCAGAAAAAGAGAAATTCAGAAAACATATTGGGCAGTTGTGGGCAATAAACCTGAGAAAAAAACAGGAAAACTTACCAATTGGCTCATAAAAGACGAAGCCAGAAATATAGTAAAGGCATTTGATGAAGAAGTTGAAGGTTCTTTAAAAGCTGAATTAACTTACCGCTATTTGGGAGAAATAAATCACTCACATTTACTTGAAATCAATCCGATTACTGGTCGGCCACACCAAATTCGTGTGCAGTTAGCCAAAATGGGTTGTCCGATTCGAGGCGATGTAAAGTATGGTTTTCCTCGTCCAAATCTTGAGGGAAACATCAATTTACACGCTCGCCGCCTTTATTTTGTGCATCCAGTAAAAAAAGAACCAATTATATGCAAAGCAGCCTTACCTGAAAATCCATTTTGGGAGGAATTCTTGGAACTCGAACCAGAAGATGTAAAAACAGAAAATTTGGACTTTTTATATTGAGAAAACTATTAGCGTTTGGTTTAGACCAAACGCTTTTTTTATGATATATTTGAAAAATATTTATTCGCTCTTTTAAAAATCAACCTTCAATCTATAAAAACTAATGAATCGTAGAAACTTTCTTTCAAAAAGTGTCTTAGCCGCAGGTGCAACAAGCCTCGGAACTACTGCTACTGCTTTGGCTTCTTCACCGACAAATGTAGCTCCGTATAAATACAAACTCCTCTATGCTCCGCATTTCGGGATGTTTGAAAATTCGGCAGGAAAAGACCTATTCGACCAGCTTAAATTTATGGCCGATAATGGTTTTATGGCTCTCGAAGACAACGGAATGCTGAAACGCACTGTTGAGACACAAACAAAAATTGGTGAAACCCTAGCCAAACTCGGCATGAAAATGGGCGTTTTTGTGGTTGATGGCGGCGATAACTGGAAAATTTCGTTGGCAACTGGCAAAAAAGAGTTTCTCGAAAATTTCTTGAAAACTTGTCGAGATTCGGTAGAAACGGCCAAACGTTGCAATGCAAAATACATGACGGTTGTACCAGGTTATTTTGAGAGAAATTTGCCTTTGGGTATTCAAACAGGTCATGTAATTGATGCTTTGCGTCGTGCTTGCGATATTTTTGAGCCGCACAACCTTACGATGGTACTTGAACCATTGAGCGATAACCCTGACTTATTTTTACGTCATTCTGACCAAAGTTACATGATTTGTAAGGCTGTTAACAGTCCATCATGTAAGATTTTGTTTGATATGTGGCACATGCAGCGAAACGAAGGCCGAATTACAAATCACATGGATTGGGCTTGGGAAGAAATTGCGTACTTCCAAATCGGCGATGAGCCAGGACGTAAAGAGCCAACAACTGGCGAAATTAACTACAAAAGCCTTTTCAAGCACATTTTCGATAAAGCAAAAGCCAAAAACCAAGAGTTTATTATGGGTATGGAACACGGTAATTTTGCGAAAGGAAAAGAAGGCGAAATGAAACTCATTGAGGCTTATCAATGGAGTGATAATTTTTAGAAAAAACTCAATTTTACCGTATATCATGACTGGGGCTTTATTCAATAAAGCCCTTTTTTTATTCAAAATTTTAAATGACATTTACGCCGCAACCGTAAACAATACACATGAAAAAGATTTTTATTCTCACTATTTTGGCAATACGAGTTACTTTTGCTCAAAATACCTTTAAATCAGAAGAAGTAAATTATTGGAATTTAACAGATTCTGTTCATATTTTTGGCACACTAACGATGCCCGAAAATGGCTCGAAGTTTCCCGTCGTTATTCTAATTACAGGCTCAGGTACACAAGACCGAGATGAAACAATTTTAGGACATAAACCATTCAAAGTAATTGCTGAGTATTTGTCTAATAATGGAATTGCCGTACTAAGAGTTGATGACCGTGGTGCAGGAAAAACAACGCTGGGTAAAAATTTCAAGACCGTAACGAGTGCTGATTTTGCCAAAGATGTGGCGGTAGGCATCGATTACCTGAAAACTCGAACCGAAATTAATCGTAAAAAAATCGGACTCATAGGCCACAGCGAAGGCGGAATGATTGCTCCGATGGTGGCCAATATATCGAAAGATGTAGCTTACATTGTTTCGTTGGCGGGTACAGGGGTTTCGGGAAAAATTGTGGCAGGGAATCAGATTTCAACAATCAAACTCAAAGGTGGAATGGATAGCCTTTCGGTAAAAGAATTTGTGGACTTCAACGATAAACTCATTGATATAATCGCGAGTGATGATGAACCAAAAACAAAGGAAGAAAAAATGCGACAAGTGGTGAATTCACTTTCAGTAGCTTATAAAACCGAAAATAAGCTTTTAGGAAATGAAGAGGTTTTCATAAAAAGTCAATTAAAAAGTGCCATTCCGTGGGTGAAGTTTTTTATGAAGCACGACCCCACCCAAGACTGGGAAAAAGTAAAATGCCCCGTTTTGGCTCTTAATGGCACCAAAGATACCCAAGTTGATGCAAATCTACATTTACCAGTTATTGAAAAAGCTCTCAAAACTGCAAAGAATAAGCATTACAAAATCATAAAATTAGAAGGTTTGAACCATCTTTTTCAACATGCTGAAACTGGTTTACTTCAAGAATATGCCAAAATAAAAGAAGATTTTGCTCCCGAAGCCTTACAAATCATGGGCGATTGGCTGAAAAAAATCAATAAATAAATGAAAGCTGGGCTTTGTCATCAAAACGCCCTTTTCATTTTTTCAAGTTTTTTTAACTGACATAACATTAACCCTAAAATAAGTACTAAGAAACAAATAAGCGACAAAAGCATATTCGTTAATTTATTAATAATCAATGCTTTATATCGAATCTGGTTTCTCGTTTCTTGTGTCTCATCAATAAGATTTGGGTTTTATGAAAAACTTAAAATTGTTCTTACTGTAATAAAAAGTGTGCAAATATAGCCAATAGCTATTAGCTTTGAAA
>JAFEIL010000379.1 GCA_017495105.1 Emticicia sp.
AAATATAACTATATAACATATAATGCTTGTCAGAATAAACTGCGTTGCGATACCAATACTTGGGTGAATCCATTTGAAATTTATCTGAAATTGACGTGATAATGTTTTCATAGGAATCAAGTGCATCAAATACATTCCATAACTAAATTTATCTAATTGAGTCGTAAAAGTGGGTAAAATCTCAATATTTAGTAAATTCTTAAAAGCTAAAAACGCTGAAGTTGACATCAAAATAACAGATGGACTTAAGTAATCAAACAAACTTGATTCATAAGTATTATTGTTTGAAACAGTCGAGAAATAAATTCCTACAAAAGTAACAATCCAACTTATCAGAAAAACTGCCACTGAAATAAGACCGATTTTTGTTTGTGGCAAACGGATTTGGAGATTTCCTAAAAAATATCCTAAAATAAAATAACCCAAATACCCAGAAAAATACCGAATTTCGAAATTGATCTTTATACCAAAAAAATTTTCAAAATATGGGTAAATCGTGCAGGCTACAAACCACATTATTAAGAAAAATTTTACTTCTTGGTCAGTTGCATGCACAATCCATCGACTTATGATGGGCGAGAATAGATAAAGTCCCAAAAGCATGTAAACAAACCATAAATGACCAGAACCTCCTGCACCACCAATTAGTATTTTTTTAAGAATATCAATAAATTCAAGCTTTGTTTTTTCGGCTGGAATTATTCCGAAATAATTTCCCCATAGCATAAAAATGATAGTCCAAAGCAAAAAAGGAATGAATATTCTAGAAAATCGTTTGGTCAGAAAATCTGTTAAGTTTTTGTATTTTCCTAAGAGCAAATAACCCGAAAGCATGACAAAAATTGGCACTGCGAATCTTCCAAATGCATTTAAGGTATTACAAATCCACCACCAACTATTGGGTATTTTTCCCAATAAGTAAATACCTCCTGCTGCACAATGAAGCATGATGACAGTAAGGGTTGCAAAAACTCTCAAATTAGTAATCCAGATTACTTTGGGCATTTAATTAAATTTTGATTGTCTTTTTTTTATTATCCCAAATGAATAGAGACTCGCCGACTCAGACGTTGCATGCAATATTCGCTCATTATACTATTTAATCACCTCCGCTGCCATCATATTTACTTTTTTTGCCAAATCACGGATTGAAAATGGTTTCGGAATGTATAAATCAGCACCGACACTATAAGTATTGTCAGTATCTTTTTCTTTACTTTTAGTATTCAAAAAGACCACTTTTGTCTCTTTGGTATCGTTATTACCTTTAATAAATTTACAAACTGCGTAACCATCCACTTTAGGCATCATCGTATCAAGAAATACAATTTTTGGATGTTCTCTTTTTATGATGTCAAAAGCCTCTTCGCCATCTCGTGCGATAAAGACGATAAAGCCTTCTTTTTTCATCAAAAACTCTAATGAAAGCAAGACATTTGGTTCATCATCAACAATTAATACTTTTATACTTTTTTGAATATCCATAGTCGTAGAAATTCATATAAAACTGAAATTATATATGAATTTATTTATTGGGACTCTAAAAGGAGAATTTTAAATATTTACCAATCTCACATAATACCCAAATTTTCCCATAATATAGAACAAAAACTATTTCGAAATAGCCAATCCAAGTCTACTTCCTACTACTTATTTTATGTTTTGACCATTATATTGGCGGTTTGCAATTTCAACATAAACAATTTTAATTCTTGCGATTTATTAAAGATTTCAAGGACTTCGTTGAGCGAAATTCCTACTTTTTTTGCCTCAAAAGATAATTTTGGCATCTTTTGAAATTTTTGCCTAAATCAATCTTTTGAGTCAAATTCGCCTTGTAATGAATACAAACCGAACGTACCTAAAGCCCCTGCAATCATTGGGCAGAGAATTACTGTGTAAATAATTGCTGGAATATAATTTTCACCGCCTTTGTTCCAAAGCATAATTGCTTGATTCACAATTAGATAATAAACAGCACCTATTCCGATTAATATCCAAACTATTCCTAAAATTCGTTTAATAGCGTTCATTGTATTTATGTTTTATGTATTGATATATTTGTGAAAGAATTGAAAGATTCGAACTCTGACCATAATTGGATGTATTACAAAACAATAATCTCCAAATTTTCACATTTTCAAATTATTTTTAATCATTTACTTTATTATCTTTTCCATCTAAATAAATTGTTCCGATTACGAAACAAATACCCGCAAGAATTATCGGATACCAAAGACCTTCCAAATATGGTTTTTCAATAACTGGGGCTAAACCTGACTCAGCTGCTACACTATTGACTTTTTGAGCATTTGATACCAAGAAAGTTGCAATTGCAGGCAGTAATCCACCAAATATACCATTTCCAATATGATAAGGTAATGACATTGAAGTATAACGAATCTTGATTGGGAACATTTCTACCAAGAATGCAGCAACTGGGCCATAAACCATCGTAACGAATAACATTTGAATAAATACTAACCAAGTAAGTGTCCATTTATCAGTATCATTAATTGTAACTATTTTCTTGGTTTCAACTACTGGCTTACCATCTTTTTCACTGACTTCTACAGCACCATTTTTCAAAGTTTTAGTTTTAATCTCTTTGTAAGTTGTTCCGTCAGTAAATGCTTTTGTAACTGTATAAACTGAGTCAGCACCACCATTTTTGTTTTTTGCATTCTCTTTCAATTCAGCAACTTGGTTTGCTTTTTCCAGAATTTCAGATTTGCCTTTTATGTCAACAGTTTCGTACATTTTTGTATAAATCGAGCGATATGAAAGAATCGCAACTAACATTCCAGCCATCATAATCCACTTTCGACCGATGTGGTCTGACAACCATCCAAATACTACAAAGAAAGGCGTTCCAAGACACAATCCCCAAATCATGATGCTATCAACTTGTTCTTTTGGTACGTTCATGATTTTTTCAATGAAAGACATCGCATAAAATTGACCGGTGTACCAAACAACGCCTTGACCCATTGTTACGCCCAATAGAGCCAATAATACAAATTTGAAGTTTAATTTATTTCCAAAAGACTCTTTTAATGGATTTGTTGAAGTTTTTCCATCAGCTTTTGCTTTTGAAAACAAAGGCGATTCATGCATATTACGACGAATAATGTAGGAAATACCAACCATTAAGATTGAAGCCAAGAATGGAATTCTCCAACCAAAAGCATCGAAATCTTCTTTACTCAGAATAGTTTTTGTAAGGGCTATCACGATTAATGAAACAATCAGACCTGCTGTAGCAGTAATCTGAATCCAAGAAGTCATATAGCCTCTTTGGTTAGCTGGCGAGTGTTCGGCAACGTAGGTTGCGGCACCGCCATATTCACCACCAAGAGCAAGCCCTTGAAGTAATCTTAAAAGTAAAACTAATAATGGAGCCGCAACACCTATTGTTTCGTAGGCTGGTATGATACCGATGGCGAATGTTGCCCCTCCCATCAATAATAAGGTTACCATAAAGGTATATTTACGGCCAATTAGGTCACCCAAACGACCAAAGAACAATGCACCAAATGGACGAACAACAAAACCAGCAGCAAAAGTTGCTAAGGTTGAAAGAAACGAAAGTGTTTCACTTCCTGGCCCAGCTGGAAAGAATTTTGTAGATATAATTGTAGCCAAACTGCCGAAGATATAGAAATCGTACCACTCAATCATCGTTCCTACCGAAGATGCTCCAATTATCGAGAACATTGAGTTTTTTTTACTTTCAGACATAATCTTTTTTTTAAAAGGTTTTAATAGAATTTTTAGGGTTGAAAAAAATATTTTGTGTATGAATGATAAAATTGTCTATAAATTCAATGATTTAAACATTGAAAAATAAAATGCTTTAAAAATAGCCACAATTAAACAGAACTTTACTTATGTTTTTTATTTCTTTTTAATTATTTCTAAAAAATAATCTATCTATTTCTTAAATCTTTCCCACTTGATTAGCATAAACTTATCTCCTAGTTCGGTAACGACCATTCCTGCTCCTTTGAGGTTATCTCGATTGGCATAAAACTCAGTTAATTCCTTGTGGTTCATCACCTTATAAGTCGGATGATAAAGTGTCTGTTTCGGAATCTTAACTTGGTATTTTTTCACCCAATTCATTACAGAAACATGGCTTACACCCAACAAACGCTCAATTTCTCGATAACTCACGCCTTCGATATATAACTGAAGGGCTTTAATCACATAGTAACTTTCGATACTTTTGCCCATCTTTTCAACGGTGAAATTATAGCCACAATCTTTACACTTAAAACGTTGACGCTCTTTGATAATACCGTTGCGAGAGATATTAATCGAATCACATTGTGGACAGTTTGGTAGGCTCATTTCATCTATATATTTTTAGCAAAGTTATACTTTTTTAGTAAATATAGATTGTTTCAAGAAATTATTTAATTTTAAGAGTATTAAATTTAATTACAAGACGCAAAAAAAGAGCTACCAAAAAATATTGATAGCTCCTATTTTGACCTTAAAGTCGGTATTTAATGTATAACTTCCGACAAATCCCCTTGTGGCTCTTTTATCTCATAACGGTAGACCTCTTCAATAGAGTTTAAATCATCAGGTAAAATCTCCATTATAGTTTTCATTAATCCAGTTTTCAAGTCGAGTACCCAACCGTGTAGGTGTGGATATTCGCCCTCCGCCCAAGCTTTCTGGACGATAGTAGTTTTGGCCAAATTACGAACTTGTTCGGTTACGTTT
>JAFEIL010000204.1 GCA_017495105.1 Emticicia sp.
TCATTGCTCCTACTACTAAAAGGCTAAAAATCATTAATTTAATTTTCATCAGAATTTGAATTTTTTGTTCTCTCAATTTTTATTGGTTTGTGTGGTTCTAGTGTTCCACACAAACCATTTTTCCTTAAACGTTATTCTTCATCAAATATTTTATAAAGCGACTTCTTCTACTATTTCTTCAGTAGCTTTTTTTAATTTTTTAAACGTTGTAGTTTTGGGCGTTTCTGCATTACTATTTGTCTTAAAACCCAAAATTTTCAACATCGAATCGCTATCCTGTTCTGCCGAGAATAATTCTGTTGTGATATTCCCGTCATCATCCAAATTGACCAATACATGCTGCGGAGCAGGAATCAAACAATGTTGAATGCCACCAAAACCTCCCAATGATTCTTGGTACGCTCCTGTGTGGAAGAAACCAATGTACTGATCTTCATTTTCAATATCAAAAATTGGCAAATACAAATCCTCTGAGTGTGCCTCTGTATTATAAAAATCAGCAGAGTCGCAAGTCAAACCACCAAGGTTTACTTTTTCATACGGACTATCCCAATTGTTGACTGGCATCATGATATATTTCTGACCAATTCCCCACGAATCAGGCAATTGCGTTATAAAAGAGCCATCAATCATGTACCACAACTCACGGTCGTTTTGTTGTTTTTTGTCGATAACTTTATAAATCACCGCACCGCTTTCGCCCACAGTATAACTTCCAAATTCGGTAAAAATATGTGGAACTGGTACGTTATTTTTATTGCAAATCCACTGAATATTTTCGATAATTTCGTCAATCATCGCTTGGTAATCATAATTAAAAACCAAAGAAGTCTGAATCGGTAAACCACCACCAATATCAATCGAATCGAGCTCTGGACAAATCTTTTTCATCTCGCAATATTTAAACATAAAGCGAGTCAATTCCGACCAATAGTAAGCGTTGTCTTTGATACCTGCATTGATAAAAAAGTGTAACATTTTGAGCTTAAAGCGAGGATTCGGCTTAATTTTCTCCAAATACAAACTATTAATATCATTATATCGAACGCCCAAACGAGAGGTATAAAAAGCAAAATTTGGCTCCTCGTCGGTAGCAATTCTGATACCAACACTTACAGTTTCGGCAGTTGAATTTTCTAGATAATAATCAATTTCTTTCAGATTATCCAAAATCGGAATACAGTTTATAAAACCATCATTGTGCAAAGCCGAAATGTCTTCTAAATATTTTGGACGTTTATAGCCATTCGAGATTATGTAAGTATTCTTGTTTATCTTTCCATCATCATACAAAGCTCTGATGATATTAATATCAAAAGCCGAAGAAGTTTCGAGGTGAACATTGCTTTTAAGGGCAGTTTCGATTACAAACTTAAAATGCGATGATTTTGTACAGTAACAGTAAGTATAATTACCTTTATAGTTATACTTTTTCATAGCATTTCTGAAAAGCAATTTTGCATTGTCAATATGCTCTGCTATTTTTGGCAAATAACTAATTTTCAAAGGTGTACCGTACTCCCTGATTATATCGGTCAAGCGAACGTTATTGAAAAGTAATGTATGATTTTCATCAACACCAAACTCACGAGTTGGAAACTCAAATGTTTGTTCTATAAGGTCTATGTAACGTTTCATAAATAAAAGTAGTGCGATTAATTGAACTCCTCAACAAATCGACTAATTGCTTTTACCGCTTTCGACGGATAATGATGTAAATTTGAAAAATATGTGCAAATGTCATATTAAATTAAGAACTTTGCAATGAAATTTGTTTGAAATTGAGAATTAAGAACGTAGAGTTAAAAATGATTGAAATTTAGTTCTATTTTACGTTAATTCTTAATTCTTAATGCTTAATTGTCTCCTATGTCCAAAAAAATACATTTTATAGCTATTGGGGGTGCTGTAATGCACAATTTAGCCCTTGCATTAAACAAGAAAGGGTATAAAGTTACGGGTTCTGATGATGAAATCAACGACCCGTCGAAAAGTCGATTGGCGGAAGCGGGTATTTTGCCTGCCGAGTTTGGCTGGTTTCCCGAAAAAATCACGGCGGATTTAGATGCTGTTATTCTCGGAATGCACGCCTTTGCCGATAACCCAGAACTCGCTAAAGCTCAAGAACTTGGCCTAAAAATTTATTCATTTCCGGAATATATTTACGAGCAAAGCCTCAACAAACAACGTGTTGTGATTGCAGGAAGCCACGGAAAAACCAGCATCACGAGCATTATTTTGCACGTATTGAAATATTTTAATCGTAAATTCGACTATTTAGTTGGAGCTCAAATAGAAGGCTTTGATATTATGGTTGAATTAAACGATGATTCGCCTGTAATTATCATTGAGGGCGACGAATACCCTGAGTCGAAGATTCACCTCAAATCAAAGTTTTTGTTTTATCATCCGCATATCTGCTTGTTTAGCGGTATCGCTTGGGACCACTTCAATATATTCCCAACTTTCGATAGTTATGTGCGTACTTTTGAAGAATTGGCTGATGGTTTACCAAAAGCAGGAAGTATCATTTATGACGAAACCGATGATATTTTAAAGGTTATTGGTGAAAAAGACCGTGCTGATATCTCGAAATATCCGTATAAAGCACACCCTTACCGGGTCGAAAATGGCAAATGTATTCTCGAAACCAAAAACGGTGATGTGCCTTTAGAAATTTTTGGCGAACATAATATGAAAAACCTCAACGGTGCGAAAATTATCCTCGACCGTTTGGGTATTACTGACGAAGAGTTTTATGAAGCAATCCAACATTTTTCTGGGGCATCGAAGCGTCTCGAAAAGCTCGGAGAAAATAGCAATACCCTTATTTACAAAGATTTTGCTCACGCTCCATCGAAACTCGAAGCTACAACCAACGCCACAAAATCGTTGTACCCGAGCAGAAGATTACTTGCTTGCTACGAATTGCATACCTTTAGTAGCTTAAACAAAGATTTCTTGCCACAGTATGAGCATAAAATGGACAGTGCAGATACTGCCATTGTTTTCTATTCGCCACATACACTTGAAATGAAACGTATGCCGATGATTACGCCAGATGAAATTAAAAAATCTTTTGGCGACGAAAACCTAATGGTATTTACAGATGCTAAAGAACTAAGAACGTTTTTGATGAGCCAAAACTGGTTTCAGACAAATCTCTTGATGATGTCGTCGGGAACATTTGGTGGAATAGATTTAGTTGAATTAGCCAATGAAGTGTTGGCAAAAGAAGTCATAGAAGAATTTCCGAAAGTAAAAGTTATATCACAGCCAAAAGAAGACAATTCTTGGTCGGGTTTGCTATCGACTTTCAAAAAAGTATTTGAGAGCTGATAAACTGGCATTTTTTATTGTTCATCCACGACTCCTATTTTAAGAGAAATATATAATAAGTGCAGTGACTAAAAACAGTAATTATCGGTTTCGATAATTACTTATATAGAATTTTGTATTCATCAATTTATGGATAAAAAAATTAAAAGCAAAATGGAAACTAAAAAGATAATTACTCCCCCAATTCGAGCAACAATAAGATTCAGTTCATATCCAAATGAAATATGGAAAGAGTTTTTTCCTAAAGGTGCAAAGCGTCACTATATGATTTCAAATTTGGGGAGAGTAGCATCCTTCGACAAAGGCTTGCATATTGATGGTTATCTCTTAAAAATCAGTAAAGGAGCAAGTGTAAGTGGTGCAAAAATAGCACTTAAAGTATATGAAAAAGGCGAAGAGCTTACCCGTTATGGGCAGCCAAAAAGCATTATAACCAATATGTCGCTTAATATTCATAATCTGGTTGCTGAAGCTTTTATTGGCCCTGCTGGTGAAGACCAAGTACAAGTCATTCACCTCGACCATGATAAGTTTAATAATGAAGTAAATAACCTGCGTTGGGCAACTAAAAAAGAAGCTTGGGAGCACCAAAAACTTTCACCAAACTACAAACCACCTAAAAAAGGGCGTAAACTCACACCCGAAAGAGTAAGATTGATCAAGAAAAAAATTCTGGAAGGAAAAACCAAACAATCGCTTTTGGCCAAGCAATTTGGATTATCAGAAATGGGTATTTACCGTATTAAAACAGGGAAACTTTGGGCAGATATTGTTATTTAGAGAATTAGTTACTGGTTACTGGAGAACTGGTTATCGATTATTAAGAAACACCAATTTTCCAATAACCAATTTTCCAATAACCAATTTTCCAATAACTAGTTTTCCAAAAATCAGGCATAATTACCCGAAATATATCCTTGAAGCGATTCTATTTGAGATTTTTGTTCTTTTATAATTGAAGACACAACATCATTGATTGAAATAATACCAGCCAATTCACCGCCCTCCATTACTGGCAAGTGACGAATGTGCTTATCTGACATTATTTGCATGGCAACTTCCAATTTATCTTCCATTTCGACGGTAATTACTTTGGAGGTCATTACATCTTTTACCAATGTATCATCAGAGTGTAGACCTTTAAGTACAATTTTACGGGCATAATCTCGCTCCGAGAAAATCCCAGAAAGTTTTCCCTCATCGATAACGAGCACTGCTCCAATATTTTTGTTAGCCATTTCTACTAAAGCATCAAATACTGTCGTAGCAGAAGTAACTGAAAAAAGGGCATTAATTTTCTTTCCTTGAAGAATTTGACGGATTTTCATAGAATTTAGGAGTTAAAGGAGTTGGGAACAATAATTATTATAC
>JAFEIL010000453.1 GCA_017495105.1 Emticicia sp.
GAAATATGGTAACAAGGAAATCAAACGAAATATTAGATCAATTAGCTCAGACATTTAAAATTGTGGCAATTACTGGTCCTCGCCAGAGTGGAAAAACAACACTTGCTAAGGCTTTTTTTGATGAAAAACCTTATATTTCCTTAGAAAACCCCGATGAACTGGCACATGCAACCAATGACCCTCGTGGTTTTTTGAGTCAATTTCCTGATGGTGCAGTTTTGGACGAAGTTCAGCGAACACCACAATTGTTCTCTTATTTACAGCAAATCGTTGATGAAGATTCTCGAAAAGCTTTATTTGTTTTGAGTGGCTCAAACAATTTTTTACTTCAACAATCAATTACCCAATCATTAGCGGGCAGAGTTGGTTATCTTGAATTGCTGCCATTTTGCTTAAAAGAAATTCAAGAAACTCCCTGCAAAAACTTTTCAACCAATGAATCTATTTTTTATGGTTCGTACCCAGCCGTTATTTATGAGAAACTAAATCCAAGGCTTTGGTTTCAATCATATATTCGTACTTACATCGAAAGAGATGTGCGACAATTAAAAAATATTAATGATTTAGCATTGTTTCAGAAGTTCCTATATGTTTGTGCGGGTAGGGTTGGACAAGAAATAAATTTTAGTAAATTGGGTAATGAAATAGGCATTGACCATAAGACTGCGGCGGCATGGCTTGGTATATTGGAGGCAAGTTATATTGTTTATTTTTTACAACCTTATTATAAAAATTTCAATAAACGTATCATAAAGGCACCAAAGTTGTATTTTTATGATACAGGTTTGGCTGCCAATCTTTTAGGTATTCGACAAGCCGAAGACCTACAATATCATAGTTATCGTGGGCCTTTATTTGAAAATTTAGTGATAACTGAATTACTTAAAAACAGATATAATATGGGTGAAAAAAGTAACTTATATTATTTTAAAGACAGTATTGGCAACGAAATTGATATTGTCATTGACGAAGGGCAAAAACTTAAAGCCATTGAAATAAAATCGGGGGCAACCTTAGCCGGAGATTACTTTAAAAACTTGCATTATTGGCAGAAAGTCACCAATCAAACCGACGGTGGTGTATTGTATGACGGCATAAAAAATGAAAGTAAACACGGAGGATTTTATGCGTGGAATTGGAGAAAAGTTGCTGATTTTTAGAAAAAAGTAAAGTGGAATTTATGTAGTTTTATAAAATCAATAAGCCATTGGAAAATAATTCCAATAGCTTATTGAATGAAATTTTACACCGCATCAGATAAACTACTGAATGTAAAGTCTCTAATTTTTAATGGAGGAACTAAACAACCACCAATTCGAGTCGGAACGCCCATTGCTTCAAGGTTATTGAGCATGATAATCGGACTTTCGTTGAAACGGAAGTTTTTTACAGGAAACTTGATTTGTCCTTTCTCGATATAAAAAGTTCCGTCACGGGTAAGTCCTGTGTAGAGCAATGTTTGTGGGTCAACAGCACGGATGTACCACATACGTGTAACCAAAATACCTTTTTCAGTTCCTTTTATCAAATCAGCCAAAGATTCTGTGCCGCCAGCCATGATGAAACCTGATGGTGGTGGAACTCCTTTAACTCCTTTTTTATCTGCCCAAAATCTTGAATAATATACATTTTTCACGACGCCATTTTCAATCCAAGAGATTTTTTCTTGAGGACGACCGTCGCTTCCACCGCCACCCATTCGGCCACCGCCGCCGCCACCAAAACCAGAAGTTGGAATTTCGATATTGCTTGGGTCAGAATAAATATTGACTCTTTCATCAAAAAGTTTTTCGCCTAATCGTGTACCACCGCCTTTCTTGCTCAAAAAACTACGACCCTCGTCGGCATTTCGGGCATCCATGCTACGCATCATGTTTTGCAATAAATCTATCGAAGCAGCTGGTTCAAGAATAACAGTATATTTACCTGGCTCAAGGGCTTTTGCAGTACTCGAAGCCAATGCTTTTTGCATGGCAATTTCGGTCGCTTGTTTGGTACTTAATTTTGAAACATCGTTGAAATCACGAATGGCATAACCTGAACCAAGACCGTCGGATGTACGAACTGTAATTGAAAAATCTACCGAAGTTGATTTGTTAAAGCCAAAAAGGCCTTTACTATTTCCCATGGCCGAATATCCTGCCGAATCTTCCATGTAACCTGCAGCAGTTAAACCTTTTTTCGAACATGGATCTATGCTATCAAAAGCAGCTTTTGCACGATAGTCAGGGTCTATATTGGCCGTTGAATCTGCAAATGTTGGTGCTTCGATATATGTTTGTGGCCCAAGCATTGGCATATATTCTGGATTTTCGGGAGCAAGACGAGCTATTTCCTCGGCTCTTCTTACTGTTTTTTCTAGCGAAGCATCATCAAACTCGTTGATTGTTGCCGTGCCTGAACGTTTACCAAAAACTGCTGTAACCGCCAATGATTGGTCATACGACTCGCCACTCGTCGAAACTGAATTTCGGGCATAACGAATATTTCCGGTGCGACCGCCATTAAGAGCGACACTCATTTCGTCTGCTTTTGAAAATGCTAAAACCTTATCTATTATCTTTTTAGCTTCTTCTTTTGTTAATATTTTATTCATTTGTTTAGTTTTTTGGAATGAGGTTAAAATGTACAAAAGGTCAAAGGTGCAGAGGTTCAAAGGAATGAAGTTTTACTAATTTACCATCTACTTTCTTTACTCTAATAAACTTTCACTCTTTTTACGTGCCTCTGTATCTTTGCTACTTTGTGCCTAAAATGTGCCTCAAAGTTTAAATTTTTCTTCCAGTATTGATTACATTTACGCCATTGAAACGAGTCGTGGCACTTCCGTGCGAAACGGCACTTACCTGTGAAGGTTGTCCTTTTCCATCGAAAAACGAGCCAAAAGTACGGTAATCGTCTTTATCACAAATCTGCACGCATGAGTTCCAAAACTCTTGTGTATTTGATTGATAGGCTACATCATCAAGCATTCCTACGAGTTCTCCGTTTTTAATTTCATAGAAAAGTTGTCCACCAAACTGGAAGTTATAACGCTGCTGGTCAATCGAATACGAGCCACGGCCAATGATATAAATACCTTTTTCAACCCCTTTAATCATATCAAAAACGCTCAATTTATCTTTACCCGCTTTCAACGAAACATTTGGCATGCGTTGGAATTGTACTGAATTCCAGTTGTCGGCATAACAACAGCCGTGTGAAGCATTCTCGCCCAAAATATTGACTTGGTCACGAGTAGCTTGGTAGTTTACCAAAATACCATCTTTTATCAAATCCCATTCTTTGCAAGGTACACCTTCGTCGTCGTAACCGACAGTTCCAAGTGTATATGGCTGCGTTTTATCTGCTACAATATTTACTTGTTTGCTACCGTAGTTAAAAGCTTTCGTTTTCCATTTATCGAGTGTTGCAAAACTTGTTCCTGCATAATTGGCCTCATAACCCAATACACGATCAAGTTCTGTTGGATGTCCAACTGACTCGTGGATTGTTAAACCTAAGTGATTTGGGTCGAGTACCAAGTCATATTTTCCTGCTGGAACAGTTTTCGCAGTGAGTTTTTGTTGAGCTTGTTTCGATGCCATGATTGCATCTTCAACCATGTCATAGGAGTTTCGGTAGCCTATCAAGCCATTTGGAGCTGAGATTTTTTCGCTTGCCAAACCATCTAAGTATTCATAACCCATACCCATTGGCGAGCTGATGGCATCACGAGTTTTGAATTTTCCAGCTGCTTTATCAACGGCCGTAACGGTGAAAGTCGGCCAAATACGATGCACATCCTGGTCGATATAGGAGCCATCCGAAGAAGCGAAGTACTTTTGTTCGTTTACAAAAAACAAGTTTGATGTCACAAAACCAGCACCATTTTTCATGGCTTCGCCGTTTACGTTCATCAATAAATCTATTTTTTCTTTTATTGGAACTTCAAACGCATTTTTTACGATTGGAGTTTTCCAAACTATCTCACCAACACCTTTTTGTGGAGCAAGTATTACTGGCTCTTTCTGAATTTTGGCATTTGCTTTAGCAATTGCTACGGCAGTTTCGGCACATTTGGCAATGCCTTCAGGCGTAACATCGCTTGTTGCGGCAAAACCCCAAGTTCCGTTGGCAATTACTCTGATACCTACACCGTAAGATTCGGCATTGGTGATGTTTTGTACTTTGGTTTCACGAGTAAATACAAATTGTTGCAAATATCGACCGATACGAACATCAGTGTAAGTTGCACCTCGTGATTTGGTTGCGTTGAGAGCAATATCAGCCAATCGTTTTTTCGTGGCAATATCAGCTCCTGGCTCAAGTAGATGCTCAGCAGATACCATATTCCCAAGTACGGGAATCGAAGAACCCATCATAGCTCCCAAACCCATACCAGATAATTGGATAAAATCCCTTCTTTTCATGTTAGGTTGTTGATTGAATTAAAAATGAAATTTATTGTAAAAATGATCAAATATTCGGTTAAAAGAAATTATTTAAAACGAAAACGATGTTTTATTAGCAAATTAAGAAATAAAACTAATGAATTGAATAGATTTTTGAATGATTAGATAGACAAATCGGAGTTTTTTAGCGACTTTTTTATAAGAATGTTTCTCAATTTATATCAAATATTGAAATTCTAATAAGCTTTTTTACCAAATAGATAAAATAGAATATTTTACCGAGTAACGCTGCGTTTTTTTACTTACTCTTCATAGA
>JAFEIL010000482.1 GCA_017495105.1 Emticicia sp.
ATTTAGTATATACTACTTTTGTGTATTCTTTAAACCTTAGAATAAATCAGATGTCAAAGTAATTGAATTATGTATTAACTTTCCTATTTTAAAATTATTTGCCAATAATGGAGTTTAGAAAAACAAGTATAGAAGGATTGATTGAAATATACCCAAGAGTTTTTGGCGATGCTCGTGGCCATTTTTTTGAATCTTATCGAGAGGATTTATTTGCTCAAAATGGTATTCCATTTCAGTTTGTACAAGATAATCAATCATTTTCTACGGCTGGAGTTTTGCGTGGCTTACATTTTCAGAATACACCATTCGCACAGGGAAAACTCGTGAGAGTTATTATTGGTAAAGTTATTGATATTGCTGTCGATATTCGTCCAGATTCACCAACGTTTGGAAAATACGAAAAATTTGTGTTGGATGCCAAACTCCAAAATATGGTTTATATTCCCGAAGGTTTTGCTCATGGTTTTGCTGCACTTGAAGATTCAATTTTTTCTTATAAATGTACCAATAATTATAATAAGGCCTCAGAAGGGGGAATTATTTGGAATGACAGTGATTTGAATATAGACTGGTGTATTGAGAATCCAAATGTTTCAGAGAAAGATTTAGAACTTCCTAATTTTAAAGATTTATTCAGTAAAAATTAAGGATATTTTTTATTCAATTCCAAGCGATTGATTCTGCTTTTGCTTAAATTTGTTTATTTTGCTTGATAAGTAAGCATTTGCATGGTTTCGCCATCAAAAACTGCGTAGCTGTTGTGCCAAATCCAATCACCGAGATTTACGTAGCGAGCAGTAGCAGATATATTCATTTCGGCCATTGTATGTCGATGGCCGAAAACATAAAAATCATGGTGAGTTTTAGCTTCAATTTGCTTTGAATATTGTACTAAATGCTCACGTTCTTCGCCCAAAAATTCTTCTGGTTTACGTTTTTTCTTCCAGCTATTTTTAGTCCATATTTGTCCGAGAAACATTCCAAGATTTGGGTGCATCACTCGTCCGAATAGAAATCTTGGTATTTTCCCTTCAAAGAATATCTTTAAAATTTTGTAACCAAAATCATCTGCACCGAGCCCGTCACCGTGGCCTATATAAAATGTTTTATTATTGAAAGTAAAAACTTGTGGTCGGCGAATGGTTTGAATATTTAACTCAGTTTCAAAATAATCAGTCATCCACATATCACGATTGCCTAAAAAGACAATAATTTCGATTCCAACATCTGATAATTCGGCTAATTTCCCGAAAAAACGTACAAACCCTTTTGGAACCACATGTTTATATTCGTACCAAAAGTCGAATAAATCGCCTACTAAAAATATAATTTCTGCATCATAACGAATGCTTTCCAGCCAATCAATGATTCTTTTTTCACGGACTCGGCTTTCGGCGTGCGATGGGGCACCCAAATGAAAGTCAGAAGCAAAGTAGATTTTTTTTCCTGCGGGGATTGCACGATTCATCAACATTATCGTAATGCTATTAAAATTAAAATTTTACACAAAGCACACAAAATTTTACGAATATTTTAAATGAAAACACAAATTTTGTTGAAATTTTATCGTTTTTGATACTAATTATGCGTAGTTTTGAAATAAAGCAAAATTTGATTTTATAGAAAATCATCTTTCCCTATATTTACGACTGATTTCTTTTAAGACCAATTTATAAAACAAATTTATCATCTAATGAAACGAGTATTAATTGCCGAAGACAGTTCAGTGATTCAGAACTTAGCTAAAAAGATTTTGGAATTCCAAAACTTTGAAATTACTGCCGTAAAGAATGGCGAACAAGTGATGCAATTGCTCGACAAGGAGGATTTTGACATCTTGTTGCTTGACATCAATATGCCGATTATGGATGGTATGGAATGCGTGAAAGCGATTCGTGAATTGAGCGACAAAGCAAAAGCAAATCTTCCTGTTGTGGCTATTACAGGTAATGCAAAGAACTATTCAGATACCGATTTTAAAGAAGCTGGTTTTAATGATGCTTTGATGAAACCTTTGAATTTTGATAGATTAGTCGAAGTTGTTAAAGGACTAACAGAATAAATCTAATTGTGAATGAGTGAATTTTTGTATAAGTGAATATTTTTTAATTTTGAAATAGATTATTTAATTCACTAATTCAGCGTTCGCTCATTCACTCATTAAATATGAACGTAACTTTTCTAGGAACTGGTACTTCGGGAGGTGTTCCCGTACTGACGTGTGGCTGCGAGGTTTGTAATTCGCTAGATTACCGTGACAAACGACTCAGAGTATCGGTTTGGATTGAAGTAGAAAACAAAAGTTTTGTGATTGACACGGGGCCTGATTTTCGTCAACAAGCACTCCGTGAACGTATCCCTCGAATTGATGGAATTATATATACCCACGAACATAAAGACCACACAGCTGGCCTTGACGACATTCGTCCCTACAATTACCTGCATGGCATTCATCATTTAGACATCTACGGGCATCCGAGGGTGCTAGCTCAACTCAAACGTGAGTTTGCCTACGCTTTTGAAGAACAAAAATATCCAGGTGTGCCATTGATTAATGTGCATGAGATTGAGGCTAATCAAGCATTTAAAATCAAAGAGGAGATTTTTACGCCTATTGAAGTGCTTCATCATCGATTGCCAGTTTTAGGCTTCCGAATTCAAGATTTTACTTACATTACTGACGTAAATTCTATTTCTGATCAAGAATTAGAAAAAGTTTATGGCTCAAAAGTATTGGTATTGGGGGCTTTACAACGTCAGAAACACATTTCTCATTTCACACTTCATGAAGCGATTGAAGTTGCCCAGAAAGTAAATGCTGATATGACTTATTTTACTCATATTAGCCACAAAATGGGTTTACATAGCGAGGTCGAAAAAGAACTTCCGCCTAATATTAGATTAGCTTATGATGGTTTGAAAGTGAAGATATAAATATTCTTTATTTTGAAATCTTGTGGATATTTTATTGCGGCAGAAAGATGTCCGGAAAATGGAATATTGCCATTTATATAACACAATAAAATCGTATTTTTGGGAGTATTTTCCTTGATAGAATCCTACAAAGAATGGCAATTGAACAAACTCCCAAAAACGAACTTCCTCCAAAATATTATCTCGAATACTTCAATTTTGTACTTGATTTTGTTCAAGAAAAATACCGCCATATATTGAAGGAGGATGAATGGCGTTTCTTGAGAAAATACTATTGTTTGAGCGAAGATGCTCAGTGCCTTTTTATTCGTTTTTCAAATAGACGTGGATTGTTTTTTCGAGTTAATAAATTGTCTTATAGTGAATTAAATAATATTCCTGCATTGCTCAATGAATTGCTCGAACGAGAATTTATTGAAAGTCTTAACCCAGAAAAACACAAAACTTTTAGTAAAGAAATATTAGGTGTTTTGACTACGAAAGAATTAGTAGGGCAATTTCCAGAACCTATTTCTCAATTGCGAATAGACAAGAAATCAAGCTATAAAAAACTCAAAAAAGAAGAACTCGTAGAGGCGATTTTACAAGATTTTGAACTGAATGAAATCGTAAAAACGCTCAATAATTTTGAGCCAATCATTAAAGTATGCTTTGAGTATGAAGTAACTTTTATGAAGTTTTTGTTTTTCGGAAATCGCTATCTCGATATGACCGAGTTTGTGATGCGTGATATGGGTTTCGTACAATTTGAAAACCATGATGATGATAAACTTGTGGCTCGATTTTCTACCCGAAAAGATGCCGAAGATAAATGGCTTATCACCGACCAAAATGATTTGTTTTCTCAGTTAAAAGATGCCGCTCCCGCACTTGAAGTTTACGACTGGTTTATGAATTTTGCCGATTCTGTGAATGATTTAAGCGAAGTGGCAAAACCTTCTTACGAGCGTTTAATTATCAAAGTAGCTACTTTTTTGGAGAAAAGTAAGCTTCTAGATGAAGCAATTTTGGTTTATCGTCTTACCGAGCAAGTTCCTTCAAGAGAGCGACAAGTACGAACACTTCAAAAATTAAATCATGTTGATGAGGCATTTTCTTTGTGTCAGCAAATGATTGAGTATCCCAAAAATGCCGACGAAAAATTCTATGCGATTGACTTTCTGAATAAACTTAATACCAAAAAACGAACTAAGAAAAGTACAACATCTTGGTTGCATCAGGCAGAATCAATTACGATTTCGATTGATTTTAGGCATCAAGTCGAAATGGGCGTGGTAGATTATTATCACCAAGAGGGTAAAATGGCAGTTTTTGCCGAAAATCATCTTTGGAGAGCTATTTTTGGCTTAGTATTTTGGGATATTGTCTTCGACCCAAGTTTGGTTGCTTTTCATCACCCGTTCCAACGTAGGCCTTCTGATTTGTATTTGCCCGATTTTTATGAAAAACGTAAAGATTTAATCATCAATCATTTAGAAGGTTTTGCCAATGTTCAAGATTTGTTGATTTATATGGGACAGCGGTACGAATCGAAGTTTGGCATCGCTAATCCTTTTGTAGTTTGGCTAGAGGAGATTTGGTTGCTTGTCAGAAAAGCGGTTGAATTGATAGAATTTGAAGCTATGAAAAAAATTCTGCACGAAATGTCGAAAAACCTAGTAGAGAATTTGCGTGGTTTTCCTGACCTTTTCATGTGGGATGATTCCGCAGTGGATACTGCCGCAGTGGATACTGCCGCAGTGGATACTGCCGCAGTGGATACTGCCGCAGTGGA
>JAFEIL010000547.1 GCA_017495105.1 Emticicia sp.
ATATTAAAAGTACAATAAGTATATCGTAAAACATCAATAGTGACCTTTAAACACCGCATTTTCCTTGCAAAATCAATAATATTTTTGTAAATTTGTATATCATTCAACAAGAAAAGTACAATAGAAACCTAAAAGAGTTATATAATAATCTTCATTTAAGTAAAATTAAAGGCTAATGGCTGAGGAAACAGAAAATTTATCGGGCGGTGTCCCACCTCTAACTGGCGATGATTCGCTATCTTCCAACAACGGCACAGTTATCCCAATCAACATCGAAGACGAAATGCGTGGTGCATACATTGATTATTCAATGTCAGTTATCATTTCACGTGCTTTACCCGATGTTCGTGATGGGCTGAAACCTGTTCACCGCCGTGTTCTTTATGGAATGGCAGAGTTGGGTGTTTATCATAATCGTGCATACAAAAAATCTGCCCGTATAGTAGGGGAGGTATTAGGTAAATTCCACCCACACGGCGACTCATCAGTTTATGGAACAATGGTGCGTATGGCTCAACCTTGGTCGTTGCGGTATATGCTCGTTGACGGACAAGGTAACTTTGGGTCAATTGATGGTGATTCACCAGCCGCCATGCGTTATACAGAGGCACGCTTAAAGCGTATCGCCGAAGAACTCTTGGCTGATATCAACAAAGAAACCGTTGATTTTCAACCAAATTTTGATGATTCCCTCGAAGAACCTTCAGTAATGCCTGGTAAAATTCCAAACTTACTATTAAACGGTTCGTCGGGTATTGCAGTAGGTATGGCCACCAATATGGCTCCGCACAACCTCTCGGAAGTAGTTGATGGTATTGTTGCCTACATTGACAATAATGATATTACCATCGACGAATTGATGGTGCATGTCAAAGCACCTGATTTTCCAACAGGTGCAATTATCTACGGTTATAGTGGTGTAAAATCTGCATTTGAAACTGGCCGTGGGCGTATCGTATTAAGAGCAGTTGCCAACTTCGAAGTTTCAAAAACGGGTAAAGACCAAATCGTTGTCACAGAAATTCCTTATATGGTTAATAAGGCGTCAATGATTGAAAAAACTGCAGGTTTGATTAATGATAAGAAAATCGAAGGAATTTCCGATATGCGTGACGAATCAGACCGTGATGGTATGCGTATCGTATATGACCTTCGTAAGGATGCGGTTCCGAATGTGGTTCTGAATAACCTCTTCAAATATACCGAGCTGCAATCTTCTTTCAGTATCAATAATGTTGCCTTATCGAAAGGTCGCCCCGTAACTGTAAATCTAAAAGACATGATTCGCTTCTATGTTGATCATAGAATGGAAATCATTACTCGCCGTACTCAATACGATTTAAGAGAAGCACAAAAAAGAGCTCATATCTTAGTTGGTTTGTTGATTGCCTTAGATTATCTCGATGCCGTAATTGCTCTCATCCGCAAGTCGAAAGATGCTGATGAAGCAAAAAACGCTTTGATAGCAGGTAATTTTATGACCGAAAAACAAAGAGAAGAGTTTTTAACAACGGGTCTTCAACGTCTCCAAATTATTGATACATACGATAATGATGCGGCAGCTGGCATAATTTTGAGTGAAGTGCAAGCAAAAGCTATCTTAGATATGCGTTTGCAACGCCTCACAGGTTTAGAACGTGATAAAATTATCGGCGAATACAATGAAATAAAAGAACTAATAGATGATTTAAGGTCAATTTTGGCATCGGAAGAACGTAAACGTACTATTATCAAAGATGAATTGGCTGAATTGAAAGCCCGCTATGGTGATGCTCGTCGCTCGAAAATAGAAATGGCTGCGGGAGAATTCAGTATCGAAGATATGATTCCGGACGATGAAATGCTCGTAACGATTTCAAATCAAGGCTACATCAAGCGTACACCGCTACAAGAATACCGTACACAAGGGCGTGGAGGTACCGGTTCACGTGGTGTGAAAACCAAAGATGCCGATTATACCGAACATCTTTTTGCTGCTACCAATCATAATTATCTTTTATTCTTTACAAGAAAAGGACGTTTGTTTTGGATGCGTGTGTTTGAAGCACCCGAAGGAGCAAAAACATCAAAAGGTAGAGCGATTCAAAATCTAATAAATATCGAATCCGATGACAAAATTCAGGCCGTTTTGAATGTAAAAACACTCGTTGACGAAGATTATATCAAGAATAATTATATTGTGATGTGTACTGAAGATGGAACTGTGAAAAAAACTCTTTTGGAGGCATATTCACGTCCACGTCAAGGAGGTATTATTGCAATCAGCATTGCCGAAGGGGATAATCTTTTGGATGTTGCTCTTACAAATGGAAATAACAATATTGTAATCGCCGCACGAAATGGTAAAGTAGTTCGTTTCCACGAATCAGGTACTCGCCCAATGGGACGCACAGCAACTGGTGTACGTGGTATTAACCTCGAAGAAGGCGACCGAGTAATCGGTATGGTCTGTGTTTCTAGAGAAGATACTCAACTTTTAGTTGTATCAGATAAAGGTTACGGAAAGCGTTCTGATGTTGAAGACTATCGAATAACGTCAAGAGGAGCGAAGGGAGTAAAAACTTTAAATATAACCGAAAAAACGGGTTCTTTAGTTACTATTAAGGAAGTTACCGATGATGATGATTTAATGATTATCACTAAAAAAGGTGTTGCCATCCGAATTAAAGTTTCCGATTTACGCGTAATGGGACGTAATACACAAGGTGTTAAACTCATTCGCATGAGCGATTCTGACGATATTGCATCAGTAACCCGAATTATTCGTGAGGAGGAAGACGAAGTTGAAAACCCAAGCGATGTTGATGTTGCAATAGATGAATCATCGGCAACTGAAGTAGCGGATTCGTCTGAAACTCCAACAGCCGAGTAAGTAATTTAAAGTAGAGTGGGAGAGTAGGAACAAAGGTTGTCAGTAAACAATTATTATTTGCAGCGGCGAACCGTCGCAGCATAGATAAATAATAATTGTTTACTGGTAATTGATATCTGAGATTGTTAACCCTTTGTTAATTGCTCAGATTTTTCATATTTTCTATTAAAAAAAAGGTCTAAACCCTAAATTGACAATAATTATCACCAAAACCGAATTTATCAAATGAAAAAAATCATTTTAGCGTCTGTAATGACAGTATTTACAACAGGCGTTTATGCTCAGGGTGCAATTGATACCCAATTAAAAGATGCTTTATGTAAAACTGCTACAGAAAATATAGCAAAAGCAGAGAAAGCAACACAAGATGCCAAGAAATCATTGAAATCAGCAACATGGATAAAACTTGCTGAATCCCAAATCGAAATGGCGAGCGATTGTGGAAAAGACTCATCTGCCTCTGAAAAAGCATATAATACCTATTTAAAAGCTTTAGAAGTTGATAAGGCAGCAGGAGGGAAGGGAGTAAAAGATATTGAAACTGCAATGTCAGGTTCAACTTCAAGATTATACACTTCTTTGATGCAGCAAGGTGCGGGATACTATAATTTAAAGAATTACAGTAAAGCCCTTAACCTTTTCAAATTAGCATCTATAACAAGCCCTAAAGATACAATCTCAACCTTGTATGCCGGTATTGTTGCACAACAAGGCCAGGCATTAGCTGATGCAAAAACCTACTTTGGTAAGTTTATCGAGCAAGGTGGAAAAGATGTTGCAGTATTTTATGGTCTATCTGAACTTTACAGAAATGATAAGGAAAATGTTAAAGCAATAGAAATCTTGAAAAAAGGTATTGCAGTAAATCCAAAAGATAAGGATTTACAAAGTTCACTTATCAATGCTTATTTAGGTGGGGGTATGATGAATGAAGCAATCGATATGATGAAGCAAAGAGTTGCAAATACGCCAAATACACCTGATAATGCTAAGAATTTAGCGGAAGATTTTAAGAATTTGGGTACATTATATGAAAATGGAGCAGGGGAATTTGAAAAGAAAATTCGTCCACTTGAAAATGAGGTAAGCCAAGCTGCAAAAGAAAAAGCCGATGCAGAAAAAGATTTAGCCAATGTAGAAGGCAAAAAAACAGCTCAAGAAGAAGAATTGAAGCGTTTAACTGACAGATTGAAAAAGGAGCCTAAAAATGCAGCCTCAATCAAAGGTAACATTGCATCTGTTACTCAAATGATTGCTTCGGCAAGCTCAGAAGTAGAGGCAGCTAAACAAAAAATTGCAAAAGCAACTCAAGCTGCCCAAAATAGCAGTAAAAACGAAGCAGATTTGAAAGATTTAAGAGCAAAAGAGGCAGAATTAAAAGATTTAGCCGTAACTAACTACAAAAAGGCTCTTGAAATCGACCCAGCTAACTTTGATGCAAATTATAACTTAGGTGTTTATTTCTTCAACTCTGCAGTTGTCTCTAAAGGTGCTGTAGATAGAATGGATATGAAAACGTACAATGAGAAAGGTAAAGCAATTGAAGAGCAAGTTTGTGGAACGTTCAATCAAGCTAAAGCATATTTTGATAAATGTAAATCATTAAAAGCTGACGACCAAGACACTAATGCTAACCTTGATAATTTAAAAGGGGTGCTTGAACAATGTGCAAAACGTAAGTAATTGATTATCAATTGTTTATTTAAAATAGTTTAAGTTTAAAAAGTCTGCTGAAAGAAATTTAGCAGACTTTTTTTATAGCAAGATATAGAAGAATGGTAATTAAATAAAATAAAATTCTATTTAACATAATGTAA
>JAFEIL010000484.1 GCA_017495105.1 Emticicia sp.
CCCTGCAGATGTAGGCCTCTTCCCATGGTGCATAGCCTACGGCCGCCGCGAGCGCGATGTCGTCTGGGCTATAGCCTTCAGCGTACATCTCGTGCAGAAAATCCCAATCACTCATACCGAGTCTGCTCCTGAACAGCGCCGGTGCTTCAAAGGCCCCCCTAGGACAGGCAGGTGGGCTGCCAATGCGTCTGTCCAAAACGCTGATCAACCCACTCGGCCACGAGATTGAGTTCTAGTCAGTTCCTTATCACTCCGCACGTCAGTCGCTTCTCGGAGCCATTCGATTCGCTGCTTATCGATTCCGGCAAATCGAACCCTAGAATAATCTTTCCAGGAAACACGTACGCTCGTCCATTCTCGTGCCAAACCAGCTCTCTGAGCGTAAATCTTAGCCAAAAGCGGCACAACTTTGCCAAGTTTGGCTCGATGTTTGAACATTTCAGCTACTTTGTCTGCGATTCGCCGCTCAAAATTAATGATATTTATCTGATTAGCGCCCGTCATTTCCGTGGCCTCTCGCCATATCAGCCAACTTTGAAGAACCGAAAGAGCAGCTTGAATTCCATTGAACCACAACGAAGGCTCATATTGCTCCTCCCAGGCTGAGCGGGAATTTGAATTAGCGAGCTCAGCTCCAAGTTCGTGCAATGCCAGTGATTGAGTAGCAAGCTTTTCGAGTGATTCTATATCTTGAGATCCGGCGTTTCGATATTTAAGATGCTCAGCTAGCACAATGAAGACTTCTCGCGCATTGTTTTCTAAGTCGTACCGAAAACGGATCCACTCAACACGGCTAGGTGCACTCATATCCTGACCCAAGCGCTCTTCTGCCAGCTTGACGTTAGTTTTCTGCCATTGCGTCAGCGTATTTTGAGCCTCTTGAATCATATCCTTGTGACGAATGGAGAAATCTTGACTGTTCGATTCGAGAGTGAGCGACATCCTTAGCAGGAACGCTTCGAGGTACAAAGCTTCATTGCCTTCTGGATAATCGGACCCGTTGCCTCTTCCTTTTGCCAACAAAGTCGCCGTCGCAGCCATAGACTGCGCCTGAGGAATCCATTGCTGCCCTCTTGCCATATAACCAGTTGCTAATGCGAGCAATGCACTGTAGGCCGATCGGTCTTCTTTCAAGGAGACGTCGAGCTGAACAAATGGATGAGGATCTTGTCCGCTAGCCAAACGTTCGCGTACCACTCGAAGAAAGGTCATAGCGGATGCACTCCGCGGCAGATCGAGGCTGGGTAAACTGCTAGCTGGCAGTTGCGCTATTTCACCGGGGAAAAGCTCAACTAGCCGATTAAACGTCTGTGCATAACGCTGAGTGACGAGATCGCGGAGAGTTTCCACAAAGCGCTTAGGATCGAAGCCGATTGAATCCTCCAGCATCGCTCGAAGACGAGTGAGGCTACGGTCGCCTCCGGTAATGGCTTCCCGAGACACCACCAATTCAAGTTGCTCACGAAAGCTCCTAAGAAAAGCGTCTAGCTCAGGGCCATCTGCATTTACTTCTAATGCCTTCGTACCTTTTGAGCCATTTGAGCCATTTCCAAAAATCTTCGACAACGCAAACTCATGTGGCTGATCGGTGTATCCTGCTTCTCTAAGTCGCAATACACCTGCCGGGTCCCACAAGTCAACATGCCGTAGCATTGCCAACGGATGAACAATGTTTATTGCGGATGCCTTAACCTGCTGCTGTAACGCCTTGAGCGTACGCTGTAACATAGCTGACCCACTGATCAGCACCATCTCCCACCTTCGGTCCTCTGGTGCCGGGTGGTACAGGTCCAGCCATTTGCGCAAGGCCAAAATTCGGATCAATGCAGAAAGATCTGCGGCATGACGAATCGATACGAGAACCTGATACTCGAGGTCCTGTCTCGCGCGTAAATCCTTCGGCGCTTCATTAGAGCTTATCCAACCGCTTATCCGATCAGAAAAATAGCGATAAGGTCGTTCGGCTCCGCCTGCGGCATCATGTAGGTCAAAAGCCCGACGCTTGAGCATTAACAGTTCGTCCGCACCAGATATCCGAATCCGAAGGGCGGATTCATAGGCGGACCATACGGTTTCTCGAGATGATTCGATCAAACTTAGATATGTAGGATCCTCGGCTGAAAACAACACCGTTCGCGTGTTGGGCGCAGGCTGTACGATAAGATTTGTCGAAAGCTTGGATACCGTGTCCTTTAGCAGTGCGTAGGCACGGTCAGCACCACTTGCCATCGCCCGATCCTCGAGCATCTGAACGATTTCGCTAGCCGAGGCAAATGCAACGGAGGGCGGCCTTTCTGTGTCTGCCAATTCAAGATAGGCGGTTTTTAGTGCATTTATTTCCGACGCCCCACTCGATTCCGAGTGAATTATGGATAATACAATTGATTTGAACTCCCGCTCATGCTCAGGTGTAATATATATTCGCCCCCTCTGCAGAATAGCTGATTTCAGTAGAGCTCCAAAAATATAGCGAAC
Source organism: Emticicia sp. (assembly GCA_017495105.1). GTDB lineage: Bacteria > Bacteroidota > Bacteroidia > Cytophagales > Spirosomataceae > Emticicia. Next base: position 2,476 of record JAFEIL010000484.1, read on the forward strand.
AACAGCCTGCCCTGTAACATTAGCAAGCGATGCAGTATCACTGGATGCCTCGGCGCCGCGTGCGTGACTACTCAAACTGAGCAGACTTGACCATGAAGATATAGGGCTTTTTGTCCGGCCATTTGTGTAGACCGAAAGAATATCTGCATCAACAAAATATAGGCGCCATGGACGAACGTCCGACTCGTCCGCGGAAAGAAAACCACTGGCGTGAGCGTCTAGCATATTGAGAAGCGCATTGACGTGTCGCGCTTCTACACTTGCGATGTGACCGTCGCTCATACCAACTCCAAATCATAGTGATCAAAGCTCGATGCCCACTCGGGATCTGCGCCTACCACAAATGCCTCCAAGTCTTTGCGCACGCTTAAAGCTTCGGCAATTGCATGCCGATCGCTGATACCCTTTATTCCGGCAGCTTCTGCCAAAGGTTGACAGATATCATCCAAATATATAGGCCGACCTAGTGGCAATATGGGTAACTTGTCGTACACGCGTTCAATAACTTCATCATGGATCAGTTTAACGATCGATGGTTGATCTGCGCGGACCATTTCCATCAGACAAATCGCAATATCGATTTGATCGTTATAGCTTGAGCGTGATAGGAGATTCTTCCAATCGCTCTCAATCATGCCCTTGAGATGGTCGCCGATAGCAGGGAGGTTGGCAGACCATAAATCGAATCGGGCAGTAAGTTCACGCAACCACATGGCGGACTCTGCTGGGTCAAGCTTGTTGTGATGCGTCAATAGTCGAGCCAAGGTCCGTGGCGCGAGCAGTTCTGGCGCAATGACATACAACCAGTCCAGTAGGTCAAGTGTGACCTGAGCACCGGACCAATGCGCTGTCGCAACTTCGAGGGCCTCACCCAATGCAGCTATTGTGATATCGATCTCATCGGCTGTAAGCGACCGAAATCCCGACGTCAGTCGTTCGATATGGGGCAAGTAGACATCGTTGCTGTAGCCGGGTTCCAGCCATCGAAACGGTGGCCGACCTTCAACAGGTGGTGCTCTCCGAGCGGCGACTTTGAGATCCCGCAAAATCTCTGCTGCTCGAGCCCCAACAGTGCCAGGTTGTGAATTGCTGAAGCCGCTCATGTTAGGCCCGTCAATCGTTGATCAAGCAGAGCGAGAAAAGAGGCATGGTCATCATCCCTAGGTCGCCGAGTTGCAGGGCCACCCTCCAACATTTGAACATCGATCCACTCCACTTCCGCGTCCCTCCCTGCCAATAAAATTAGCTCTGCTTCACCCTCCGCGTAGCTGTCCGACCCAATGTCTATCGTCGCGCCTTCTTGAGCTGGCGTGGTAGGGCTGTCGCCGGAGTGACCTTGAGCAAATCGCGCATTGGGCCTGTCGTAGATAGTCGGCCGAACCAGCCAGAGTCCATCGGGCACACGATCGATCAGTGTGGGGTCAAAGACTTCTGGGCATGGTGATTTCGAGAGCTTCGCACGGAAAGTCAAAAGCACAAGTTGATCCGCCACCGTACCATCGCGCGGATAGTGGTGAAGTCCTAGGCGGTCACGGTAGTGCTGAGCTGTACAAGGGGTCAGCGGAAGAGAGGCCCGTGTCATCCAGCAGCTTCCGCGGCCGTGAACCGCTGAAGCAGGTACACGGAGGGGACTGCGCTGGCTTCCGACAACCGCAGACCGCAGATCAGCCATCATGCACGCAACTTCCTTAATCACACCAGTAGCTTCTGAGTTGTCTGGGATGTAAGGGCGGCTTAGTTCTGGGCTCAACATGGCCAGATCGTCACGTACTTGCCGAATTGACTCTCTCGTGCGAGGAAGCGCGGCTCGAACAACGTAACCCAGGTCTGCGAGCCGCACAACTCTTGACAACGTTAACTCGTCTCCTAAGTGGCAACTCCGAAGGCGCCAATCGAAGCGGAACCGAGCCTCCGCAGCTTCAATTGATCTTTCGAATCGATTAATGCCTTCGAAGGTGGAGTTTTCCCAATCTCCAGGCTCATCAACAAACTCTTTGATAACACCATCATCAGGCAACTCAAGCAATCTCAGGCGGCTCGCTACAGCTAGATGAAGCGTCAAGAGTCGACGCAGTGCGGCAATTTGCACAGACTCCCTCCAGTTCGACAACGGTCGATCGCTACGAAATCTTTGGATACTAATTATTCGTTAGGGAGATTGTCACCCATTGCGCATATCCCTGAGTTTGGGGTTTGCACTCCTCTCTCA
>JAFEIL010000432.1 GCA_017495105.1 Emticicia sp.
ATTGGGTGTTGGCATTGATGCTATCAAAATATAAAAATTTCTCCATCTGTATTTCTTGGTAAGTAGTTCATCGTACTTAGTTTAGATTGTTGTAAAATTAAGGTTCGACCACATTCGGGGTCGCATATTGGTAGAAAAACAATAATACTACCAATTTCAGACAGCAGGGGCTGCCGCCCCGAATGGGGTCAAACAAAATCATTTTAATCTTAATAAATACTGTACAGCATTTATTATAATTCGGGTATAAACCTGATTTTCAAAATCACTGATAGCATGCCCTGGTTGGCTATAAAAAAGCCATCCTTTTTCTACGGGCATATACCAAACGGCTCGGTCTTGCATCCAAATTTGGTCTGATTTATCTTTAAAACGAAGTCCCATTAAGATAGTGCGTGGACTTAAATTATTCTGATTGACATAGGCTTCGGTATTTGGCAACTCAAAGCCAGCGAACTTTTTCTGCTTTGTTTGCCCCTCTCTTTTGTAAGCTATTTTAGTCGGATATGATATTTTATTAGTCGTAATAAAATGCTTAGGAGCTAAGTTTACAAGCTCCATATTGATGTTGCCCACGTATTTATACCCCCCTTCTTTTACATCTTTTTTAGGTAACTCAACTCCCATAAAAGTTAGCCAATCTTTATTGGGCTTCTTGAAAGTGCTGATAGTATGGTGCAAGCAAATCAAGCGACCCCCATTTTTGGTATAACTTATGAATTTCTCTTCAGCTTCAGGAAACAATTCTTTGTGAATATACACGATAACTGCCTTATAATTAGTCAATGAAGTGGGCATTTCGGCTTGTTTAACAATTTTACAGTCCAAATTTTCAGCATTTTTAAATGCTTTAGCTAATGCCTCCATTGCTGGTATTTCATCGGCAACAATCAAAACGTCTTGTGCTTTTAGTTTTATGTTTAAGCATAAAATGAATAAAAAAATAATTTTTTTGAGCTGTTTCATTGATTTATTTTGGTAAATTTAGCGTGTCTATTCTATCGTTATTCGCAAATAATCTTAGATATTAAATCAGAAAAAAGGCAAATTTATGTATCATTTTATGAGGTAATTATTTGATATTTAAGCGAAATGTCTTCATTTGAAACTGATTATAATTTGCCTTCAAAATACCGTTTATAGGCTTTAACTTTTGCTCATTGGTTTCAATGTGCGTTGTTTGCCATGCAGTTTTTATGGGTTTTGAAAGTTTTAAGACTGGGCTTACAGGTTTTGCATTAAAATTCCAAAAGCGAGTAATTAGGCCATTTTCAATGCCCTCTTCCGCAGGTTTCACACTCCAAAGCAAAACATTTGGGTCGCTGACAGAAAGTAGTGAAAATGCATTTTGGTTATCTCCATTTTTCCCTTCAATCCAGCCCGTTGTCAAAGGATTTTGGTGTTCCATAGAAAACTTCATGGCTTCAGTAGCATCAAAAGCTTTATGAGTAGTTAAAGCAAAATTATAAAAAAACGATTGCTGTCCATTTTGGTTAAAAATGCCCATCATACCTTTATCCTCTAATTTTTTATCAACTTGTCCGCCAGCCAAAGCGTGCAATTCTGTTGAATTTTCGTATAAAGAATCAACTTTGCTGTCACCTAATTTGAAAAAACTACAATCTTGATTTGAGAGTGTTACGCCATAATTAGTTTCACTCATATCAGCAAAATGATTAAAGGTTTGCCAATCAAGTCGGGCTTGTTGGGAAGAATAATGTCCTCCTCGTTTCTCTGACTTAGCAGTTAAAATCGCCCCAACTTCTTCATGGCGGGTCGTTTGATTTTTTAGGTTAAATGCAAAATCCCAAGTTTTTATGTCCTTAAAATTGGCTTGAATGCTGTCTTCAAGCAAAATTCTTGGGTTATTAGCAAATAAGGTAATACGCACCGTATGCAAAATTGGGTCTTGGGAAACGGCTTTTAATGTTACCGAAACCGAACCTACATTTTCTACTATCAATGTGCCTTCTTGCAGATTTTTTACGCCCAAATTATTTAAAGATTTTCCGTCCAAAACCACTTGTTTGTTATGGGCTTTACGGTCGACAATTTCAGTAATTGCTCCTGAAGGACTGATTTTTATTTTGTAGAATTGGTTTGAAATCTGATTACCCGATGCTGAAAGTTCGTTAGAAAAAATCTTTGGCGAACCGTTTTGAATTTCAAAAACTTTGTAGCCAACCGATGGCAAATTTGTCGCCCAAATTCTCAAATATCTCTTATTTCCTTTGGTAATCAGTTGATTAGTAACTTCTTGCTTGGAAGAAACATCAATTACTTTCACAGGAAAATTGCCATCATAAGCAATATCTGCTACATCATTTCGAGTCCAACTTAAAGGATTGAAAACAAAAAACCTAGGATTTTTAGCTTTTACGAGCTGTTTCCCTAATTCATTAGCGGAAAGTAAAAGTAAAGAATCAACGTAATTGGTCAAATTATTTTGTAGTTTATCCTGCCAATTTGCTCGAGTATTTCTGCTCACAGGGCCATCGGCTGTCCAATTATGTTCCCAATAAAAGCCAAGTGATTCCCACGCCTTTAGTTTAGATTCAGTCAAATTTGAACCAAATTGTTTATTCTTTAAAGAAACAATTGAAGCAAGTGCTTCTGCAGCCCGTAATTTTTCCACCGAACGACGCACTTTTGCAGTAGTTTCGTTCATTGAAGCACAATAAATATCCCATTCATTGCCATAACACAGCGATTCAGATGGAAGATTTTTATACGTTTTTTCTACATCTTCAAAAAAGTCCACTTCATTAGAAACTCGAACTTTGCGGGTTTCATTGGTTTTATTTTTAGCTGCATCAATAAATGGATTTGAGACAAAAGTTGAAAGGTCATCCCAACCATAACCAAATGCTGCGGCAATTTTGAAAGGATAGGTTTTTGTGCTGGTATAAGCATCTAATTTATCTATAACTTGTTCAATTTCAACGGTTTGGCTAACAGGTCTTTTCTTAGGATACAATCGACATTCAGCATAACCGCCAAAGGCTGGATTGCGTTTTTCATTATAATCGTACCATTTTGTAAGTACACTTGAACCGTCTAAACCTGTGTAGTGATACAATTGCTTTCTGCGATTTTGACGATATTCATAAGTCATTTGACTGCCATATCCACCGATGCCTTTGTAACTATATTTCACACCCGAACCTGCCCAAAGCGATGCCAAACCAAGTGGAATAGTATTATTTTCCATCGACTGAGCTAGGGTAAATCGCAGGTTATAAGCACGTTCTAAACTTCCTGCATAAAACATTCCTCGCAAAACCGCCTCGGTTGGCTGTGCCCCGTAAGTACTTACCAAGCTATTCAGCGGACTACTAATATGCCCCGATTTTATGGCTGAAATTAAACGATTAAATTGTGCAGATGAACGATATTTTTGATACGCCTTTAACCAAGCACTTCCATCGCAATTAAATCTTGCTTGAAAATCAGGTGCGTTATTTTTACCAGGTTGCAGGGCAGTAGAATCAATTTGGTGCAAATAAAAATCCAACATCTGTACAAACGCAGAGTCATATTTTGCTTCATTGGCCGTCCACATGTAATCTGTGTGGTCGTCGTTGGCGATATACAAGCGTTTTTGTTGAGCGATACAAAGGCTACACAAAAACAGTAAAGTGAGCGTTAGAGTTATTTTCATTATATTGGTTGGAAATTTTCAGAAAATTTGATATTACAATACAAATTCAACCTTACTCCATTTTTCTGGTAAATGTGTGTCATAAATTTCATGACTATTGAGTGCAGTGGCTGGGTGAGGTTGTATTTCTTTGCCATTTAACATTAACTTTTGAAATCGACCTAAAAACATATTCCAAATATCAGTGTTTTTGGGGGGGAGATTTCTGCCATTGGCGAGCAGGATTAAACTACTCCAAGGAATTGCAATTTCGAGACTCCATCCTTTATCTATATCTGAATTATCATTAAGACTACCATCAATCTTTACTGCTGTTTGCAAACCTTCCATATCAAAGTTAGTAAAAGCCCATCGAACCCCTCTTGGATGCGTTCCTTTCCAGAATGAAGCTCCGGTTCTGTCATAATCACCCCCGAAGGTATATGCCTGCGACTGATGTACATCAAATGCTGGAATATCGAATTTACTTCCTTTGGTATAAGCATCTTTCCAAATAAAAAAAACCTCGTAAATGGTATTTAATGCGTTGATTTCCAATTCATAATAGCAATCATCCCCATCAATAAACAACTCCAGATCATTCTCCAAAAAGATAATACTGTCTCTTTCGGTTAGCTGAGCTTCAACAAAAGGTTCTTCGGCTAAAAAGGCAATATACAGGTGTGTGTCATTCCAAAGTATGGCTGTTTGGGTATTGTACATACCAGCCTCACCAGTTACCATATCCACAAAACGTTTACTCCAAAAGGCATTTTTCCATACGTCTTTATTTAAATCACCATCAATTTTGATGGAAGTATTTATTTTTTTCGCCTGATAATCAACCATTTTTTTTGTTTTTTTAATATTTACCTGAAATATAATCCCTGTTATTTTGAAAATAGATAACCATGTAAATCAATGTTCAAAATAAAAAAGTAAATTATTGTACTTCAGTAATTTTCCCCCCAACCGCAAACATTTCTGTAATCGCTAGATTTTGAGAAAGATAGTATGCAAAAAAATTGAAAGTTACAATATTATGCAAAATCGAAAAATGCTCTTCGGCATCAGCCTCTTCCACCGTGAAAACATTAGCTCCAAACGTTTTTACTTTTTCGGCAAGATTTAAGCTTCTTTCATAGGATTTACCTTTAGCAAGAATCTGAATTAGGATGCTATTCTCTGCGGTTTCTTTTGGGCCATGATCATATTGTGCCATTGCCAAGCCATGAAAATTGAGCTTCGTACTCTCACTCATAATTAAAGCCGCTTCCATAGCAGTGGCCACATTTGGGCCACTTCCTGTGATATAAATGCCATGAATTTTTTTAGTCTGTAAAAGCTCAAAAACCTCATCAGCTAGTTTTTTCCCTATGGCCTCGTACTCTCCCATTTTTTTGATTAATAAATCTATTGCAACACTTGGGTCAAATCCAAAACCACGAAAAAGCACCAAAAGAGTATTTATAAACGTTTTTGAAGAAGAGAAATGTTCTTCTCCTGCCATCATTGGCACCGCTTCCAACACATTTTCAAGGTTACTCAATTCATTTTCAGGATAGTTTGAAATGGCGATGTATTGCTCAAAAAGTTGCGTACACCAAAGTGCCTCGCTACTTTTTCCCGACTGAGAAAGTATGACACCTAAAGGTTTTTTGTTTTCAAAAGATAAATAATTATAGTATTCAGAAGCAATTTCTGGCTGAATATCTAAACCCATATATTTGAAAGCCAAAGGAGCAAAATACGATGAGCCCATGCCCAAATAAGGCACATTCAATGGTAGTTTTTTAATCGGTGAATCTAAAACGGCTGTTGCTCGTTCGGGAATTTCTAAGATTTCTGCTAAAATTTGATTCATTTTTCGTATAATTTACATGATTATAGGCAATTATTTCTTTTCATAAGACAATGCCAAAGCCGCCAAAATGGAAATAAAAATACCTATAATTTCGATATAATTAATCTTTTCGGACAAAAAAGCAATCGCTAAAACAATCGTAAAAACTGGTTGCAAAGCACCAGCAATGGTAGTTACTTGAGAGGCTTTACCTTCGGCTTTGTACGCAGCAAAACTGCACAAAACACCCAGTCCGTTTAGCATTCCTGCGAGCGAACCGAGTAAAAGCGTTTTTTGGGAAAAATCAAAACTAACCTTACCTATAGCAATAAAACCCACTGAAATAAATACGCTCGAAACGACAAATGCAAGGTATGCCCATTCGGCAGAAATATAATTAGTTGTAATTTTTTGGGCAGCACTAAAAACACCCCAGAAAAATAATGCAAGAAAAGAGAAAATCAACCAAGAATTAAGTCCAATATTTTTGATAAAATCAGCGGGATTATCAAACAATAAGGATTGTCCCGAAAGCATTATAACCGCGGGAATTGCTAACAAAATACCAATGCCATTCAGCCAATTCAATTTTTCTTTAAATACCAAAAGAGCAATTCCGATAGTAACTAAAGGATATAAATTAGTAAGAGGAATGACAATTGCTGCTAAACCACCACTTGAAAATGCTTGAAAAACTGCTACATTGCCCGTTACAGCCAATATTCCTGAAACAATACCCCAAATAACCCCTTTACGAATGGGTTTTTCTTTTCTAATTTTACCCAATACTAAAGGAAGCGTAAACAACATCCCGACAGTAAACAAAACGTGGTTGGCATAAGGATTTACATCTTCAGAAATCAGTTTTGCTACAACGCCCCAGACTCCCCAAAAAAGAGCTGCAGCAATCGAGTAATATATCCATGCATTTGTTTTCATAGCACCTTAACCCCCAATGGAGGAATTTTAATTATGTTATTAAATAGTGCGGCACTACCTAAAATGCCAGAATTTTCTTCGAGTTCTGAAATTTCGATACTTGTTTTATAGGCTTTAAAAGGCCCTAATTGCGTGATTTCTTGTAAAATTGGCAAATATATTTTAAGTCCTTTGGCAACACCTCCCCCCAAAATAATCCTATCGGGAGCATAAAGGTTAATATAGTTTGAAATGCCAATTTTTAGGTATTCCAAAAAATCATTAATAATCAACTTTGCCTCGTTATTGCCCGATTCGCTTGCGTAGAATATGCTTTCCACTGTAAAAGGTAAATTTAAGTTTTTCTCGTGCCAATTAAGCTTTTGAGCTGCTTTCAAAATACCTGTGGCAGAAACAAATGATTCCAGACAGCCAATTTTTCCACAATAGCATTTTTCACCGTTTTGAGTAATGCTGATATGTCCACCCATGTGTCCGAAAGGCAATTTTTCGTTAAGTTTTTGATTGCCTACAAAACCCAACCCTAAACCCGTTCCGAGTGTCAAAACTAAAACTCTTTCAAAACCCTTTCCTTGACCGTAAAGTGCTTCGCCCAAGGCTACCAAACGAGCATCGTTATCTATTTTGCAGGGCAAGTTATAAGCTTTTTCAATGATTTCGGCTAATGGATAATCTTCCATAAAATCCATGAATCCATAGGTAGAATCTACCGTTCCGTCTTCAAATACAAAACTTGAAACACCAATACCAACGCCCAAAATTATTTGATTTTCAGTAATTTTTGTTTGAAAATACTGAATAGTTTCACCTATTTTTTGTTCAAAATTGGTGACATTTTTAGATTCAGTTGGATAAATAACAGTTTCAAGCACTTTACCCAAAGTTAAATCTACCAAACCAATTTTGGTTCGAGTTCCTCCTATATCAATACCGATGACGAGTTTTTTCAAGGTTTTTAAGATTTTTTAACCAAAATATTGTGTAAGAATGATGTTCTTTCCTTATAAATATTTTCAACTTTATCCATTCTTGATTTCAGGTTTGCTTTTGCTTTGCTATAGTCTTTCCAAACTTCACGCAAGCGGTCGGCAATTTGTGTGCCCGTTGTTTTATCTATTTCAAAAACCCAATTATTAAAATCTAAATCATAATACATCTGTCCTTTAATGGTATCTTCTGGTTGACGTAAATAAAAGCAGGGTGTTCCGTTTGCCGCAGCAATAATTGGAGAATGACATTCAAAACTTAAAACAGTGTGAGCCTTGGCATAAATAGAAGCGGCTTCGTCGGGTAGCCAATAACCCCGTTTTATAACAAACGGTTTTACGTCTTCTGGTAGCGGATTTATAAGTAGTTCGTCCATTATATCAACGGCATAAGTCATTTCTGGACAAATCAATACCTTATTTCCCGTTTCACGCACCCATGCAATCATTGCTTCACGAAGTTTGGCATGGTCGATTTCTTTGTATTTCTCGTTTGTTTCTTCTACCTGTTTTATTTTTTCAGTATTCCAGCCATTGTTGTTTGGGTTGAATTTATGATATGGCGTGTAGCGTAAACGAGGAACGGCACAAATAAATTTCTTATCTTCCAAACCGTTTGCTTTCAAAAAAGCATTTCCTTTTTCATCATCACGAATATTCATAAAAAAAGTAGCATCGGGAGCAAATTGTACATGATTACCTGTTATTCCGACTTTTTTTAAGTGTTCTATTGACTTGGTTTCACGGGTATAAATAAAGGCTGCTTTTTGCAAAATTTCTTGGTGATATTTGCTCGGATTTTCGAGAGTTGTGCCATAAACACCAAAAGGTTTGGTAGTATGTTTCATCCAACTTGCCAAGTTATCTGCACCTACCAAAAGTGGACCCGAACCGTGAACCATCAAATCCGCTTTTGTAAATACGTCCATGATTTCAGGATTTTCAACCTCTTTATTACTATCTACGGCACCGTAAATAATTTTTACTTTGGGGAAATTTTTGTTTAGTAATTTCTTTACTTCTTCGCCTTTGCTTTTTTTCCATAAAATCACCGTTGCCTTCGGAATAAAAGTTTCTAAAACATGGAGTAATCCTGGTGTGTGTCCAATATCACCGATGTTTACATCTTGCCATCCCGAAACCAATAAAATCGTTGGATTTGGTTTTTTGATAGCTTTAGTAATAAATGAGGTGAATAATAAACTTGCCGAAAATAGGCTTGTTTGTTCAATGAATTTTCTGCGTTTCATAAGATTATTTCTAAATATTATTGAACTTCGTACGCTCCACAATCAACTGAAGCCCCTTTTGGACGAGCCACACCTTTGATATCTTTGGGTGAAAAAATACTTTTCGTACCTGCATCAATGGCTGGGCTACCCACTTTTACAGCGAAATTAGCTAACGTACCATCAGTAGAAATATTAACAAACTGTGGGTCAAGCACTTTATCGTTTGGCCCTTTTATCGCTACTTTTCCTACAAAATAGATATTATAGTCGTATGTTACGTTGGTATTTTTATTATTGGAATTGCAATTTCCGCCAGCTTTGGTATAAATAATATTGTTCATGATTTTTACATCATTGCAGGTATTGGCAAAAATATCGGCATATGTCAGCATGACTTGGGCATTATTATAGGCAGTATTATTGATAATATCAATGTGTGCGGCATCAAATGCGTGAATCCCCGAACCACCGTTATTAAAACTTACATTGTTCTCGACTAATGTTCGACCTTTATAAGGTTTGTCGGTAGCCGTTGAGTTATAAGGACGCAGATTTACGTCAATGATAATACCATTCCCATCGCTCAATCTCTGTTGACTAATCCATGGAATGGTTGTTTTGTTATTATAACAAATATTATTGCGAACAATGTTTTTATATCCAGCATTTGAGTCAGTATCAAAGGGGGTTAAAATACTGATTCCGCTTCCACCATACATCATATACCAAGCATTATTATAAACAGTATTTCTTTCAAAAGTTGTATAATCCGCTTGAATTGAACTCAATCCGCCACCAGGAAAATCGTGTACTATGCAATTACGAATGATAACATGGTGCGGAAATTTTGATTCAGTAGCTGGGCCACCAATGCTAATACCATTCATATTATAAGTGGCATACAAACTATTGTTATTACCACCTGCTACTTTATCATTATATGAAGCCAAAGCATCATTATATGTCAAATTTTGATTATTGCCTTGAAATTCAATTCCATCGACTACAATATATGAGGCATTGATAGAAACGGCATTCCAAAAAGCCCCTAAAAAAGAGAATTTTGGGGAATGACCTTTATAAGCTTTGTAGGTAATGTACTTTCCATCACTACCCGATTTATTAAGTTGAATTGTTGTAGCTGGAAGATAATTACCATTCATAATAAAAACAGTATCGCCCGGGGCCGCTAAATTTTGACCCGCTGTTATTGTCTTTAATGGCGAAGAAATTGATAATCCATTATTTGCATCAGACCCAGTTCCATCGGATACGTAATAGCTTTTACTTAATGACGTTGTGATAGGAGGTTGTGGAGTAATAACGGTAATATTACCAACTTCTTTTTGGTCACACCCAAAGAGCGATGTGCATGGAAAGAATCCAATAAATGTCAATTTTAGACTGTTTTTCATGTATAAATTAAGAAATTTAAATTTATATAAGAAACGCTATCTAATGGTATTTTTCCCGTTAATTTTTAGATTATATTCTTTCCGTTTTACTTTTAACCAAAAAAACATTTCTATTTAGAGTTTAATAGATTTTTTCTTATACATGATTTATACATCACAAAAGTTTTCTAAAATTCGGCATGAATAATTTTTATATACTTAAAAAATCCCATTGAACTGTAAAATTCAAAAGGATTTTAAAATATATATTTCTTAATAGGGAGACTAAAATCTTTTGGAAAACAACAACAAAATTGTTTTCAATTTTTTATCTTATCTAGTATTCTTTTTCTAAGGAGAGCTTCCAAGTAATAATAATCAGCATATACGATTGGTACATTTATCTCATGTTTTCCTGGTAAATGTCCAGTACTATTATTTAATAAAAAACCTCCATTTGTTTTAGGTTTACACATGTAATTGTTGCTAACATTAGCTATAATTCGGTCAGCGATTTCCCTGTAATATATGTTTTTTCCTGAAACTTGAATACTCATTTCATAAAAAGCAGAAGCCATTATTGTGGCAGCCGAAACGTCTCGTGGAGCATTTGGAATATTAGGTGCATTAAAATCCCAATAGGGAATTAAGTCTTTTGGTAAATTTGGATGATTTAATAAGAATTCAGCTATTTTCTCAGCTTGTTTTAAGTAAACTTTATTACCAGTTTCTCGATAACACATACTAAAACCGTATAATGCCCATGCCTGCCCCCTTGCCCATGCAGATTCGTGACTATACCCTTGGTGGGTGTTTTTCTTGGTAACTTTTCCAGTTTTTGCATCATAATCAATTACATGATAAGAACTATAATCTTCTCTAAAATGATTTTTCATGGTAGTATTGGCATGATTTATTGCAACATTATAAAATAGCGAATCTTGGGTTTGTTTAAATGCCCAAAATAATAAGTCTAAATTCATCATATTGTCGATGATTACCGGAAACGCCCATTTGTCGGTGCTGTGATCCCAAGACCTCATACTACCTACTATTGGATTATATCTAGTGCAAAGCGTACGTGCCGATTGTAGCAAAATTTCTCTATAAGCTGGATTTGAGCTTAGTCTATAGCCATTCCCAAAACTACAATACAACTTAAACCCCAAGTCGTGGGTAGTTTTATCATTTTTTTCATTTTCAATTGGGGCAGTAAATTCTATGGCTTTTTGTTTCCAAAATTCGTCATTTGTTAATTCGTACGTGTACCAAAGATTTCCAGCATAAAATCCAGATGTCCAATCTTTTGAAGGAACCATAAAAAGTGTATCGTCTCTCATGGATCTTGGACTTACAACTTTTGGATTTCTCAATTTTGCTTTCGCAACTTCTGACAAAGAATATTTTAATTGCCTTGTAATTTTTTTATTTAAAGACTGCCCCTTTATTCCAAAGGTAACAAGACACATTAAGCTTATAAAAAAGAATGATTTCATATATAATTATAGATAAAAGCCTGTTTAAACCCAAATTTTTATCAACGAGTGTTTAAAGGCGTCAATACATTATGGGTATAAACAGGCTTAATTTAATACATCAGAAATTAATTAATAGCCAGGATTTTGCGGGGCTAAATTTGGATTAATGGCAATTTCAGTACTTGGAATTGGCATCAAGTAATCTCTTTTGGAATCAAATGCCGAGCGAGGCTCTAGTGAATTTGGTCCTTTGAACACCTCATCACCTAATTTTCTTCTTTTGATGTCATACCATCTTTTAAATTCAAATGCCAATTCTAAACGTCTTTCTTCAAGCACTAAGTTGATAAAATCTGCTTTACCAAGATTAGTAGGCACATTTGTTGGAAATGTTTGTGCCTTTCCTCCAGCATTTCTTGCCCTTGCCCTAATCTGATTTAAATATCCATAAGCCTCGTCATTTGGTCCAGAAATTTCGCCAATAGCTTCGGCAGCAATTAATAATACTTCAGCGTACCTAAAATCATTGTAATTGAAATCAGAATATCTTGCACCAGCTCCAGCATTTCCTGGGAAGCGTCTCCATTTGTCAATATGAGGTCTTGGGTCAGGAAACGTTGTATAAGGATACACCTTACCAGCTATTATGCAAGTATCTTGAAAACTTACTTTTTTACGGTAATCTCTGCTATCCCAAGTAGTATATACTTTTAAAGAAGGCACTAATACACCAAAACCGCCCACTTCTGGAAGTCTATTGCCTACCATAGGAGCCATGAGGTCGTCGTTATAATTTCCCGAACTGATGTTTCCCAAGAAATCAACAGCAAAGATTGTTTCTTTAATGGCATCGGCTTTGGTTGCAACAAATAAGTCTTGGTAGTCCGATTCCAAACGATAACCAAATTTATCTTTGTTATCAATTACATATTTTGCTTCAGCGTATGCTTTTGGGTAATTGCCTTGGGTTAAATAAAGCGATGCAAGATAAGCAGCTGCGGCACCTTTCGATGGGCGACTTCGCACGTCACTAGCTTGTTTGTCGGGCAACCATTGTTTAGCATATTCTAAATCGACAATTAATTTTTTATAAATCTCCTCTTCCGATATTTTTCCGATTGTCTTGACGCTTTCGGGGTCGCTTACGAAACTATCAATGTATGGAAGGCTTCCAAAATTACGAACTAAATGAAAATAACTAAATGCTCGAACAAACTTTGCTTCTGCGATTAATGGATTTATTTCAGCCTCGGGCAAACCCAAACTTTTTGCACCTGCTTCGGCAGAGTTTGCAGCACTTATAACTTGAAACCATATTGGCCAAAATCTTGCCACCATACCGTTTGAAGCCTCCATCGTAAAGTCATTAATCTGAATACGCTCAGCTGAAGTACCTCGATTTCCAATATCCACCATATCACTTCTCAACATGATTGCAGATAAAAATTGTCGCCCAAATAAAGGCTCAGAAGCCAATGAACTGTATGCACCAAAAATGGCACTTTCTACATCTCTTTTACTTTTGTAAAAACCATCTGGCGATAACAATCCAATAGGTTTTTCGGTCAAATCAGCACATGAAAATGTAAGGTTTGCTATGAAAGCAATCAAAATAATATTTATTATGTTTTTCATTTTTTCGAGGTTTAAAATCCAATGTTTAGTCCAATTGTATAAGATTTAGCGTTAGGATAACTGCCATAATCTAAACCAAGGTTGCGATTAGCAGCACTTCCGCTACCATCAGAATTATAATTTACTTCTGGGTCATAACCAGGGTACTTGGTAAACGTCAGGATATTTTGAGCACTTGCATATATTCTGAGTTTACTAATAAATGCTTTTTTAAGCATATTTGAGGGCAGATTATAGCCTATTGCAAGGTTTTTGAGGCGAGCATAGCTACCATCATAAACCCATCTCGTAGAAACCCTTTGTGTACGGCTTAAAGACCTTTTTGGTATTTCAGTATTCGTATTGGATGGTGTCCAACGGTTGAGAGCCTTGGTAGTTGAATTATATGGACTCGCCATAGATTCTATTTCAAGTAGTGTAAAACTCAACAAATCATTACCTTGTGAACCTTGAAAGAAGATATTCAAGTCAAAATTTTTGTATTTGAAATCATTACTGATTCCCCAAATAAATTTTGGATTTGGGTTGCCTACAATTTGGCGGTCATTAGCATCCAGTTTTCCGTCTCCGTTCAAATCCTTAAACTTCTCTCCACCTGCTACAGTTTCAAACCCTGCACCTGGTAAAAAAGCATCTCCTGTTTGGTAAACACCTTCATATACCCAACCTAAAAAACTACCAACTGGCTGACCAACTCTTAAAATTTGGGTGTTACCTAAACCAATCATGTGGCCAGGACCAGCACCATATTGTATATCATTATTATCAGGCAATTCGAGTACTTTGTTTTTATTGGCTGACACATTTATGTCGACATTCCATTTAAATGCACCAGTCAAAACCTTTGAATTCAAACCAATTTCAAATCCTTTATTTTCAACTTTTCCAATATTTTTCAACTGTGTTTGAAAACCAGAATATTGGGGCAACGGTACACTAAACAATAGGTCTTTTGTAACTCTATTATAATAATCTAATGTAAGGTTAAAACGGTTATTTAAAAAACTAATATCCGTACCCAAGTCAAACTGTGTTGTTGTTTCCCATGTTAAATTATCGTTGGCGACTGTAGTTGGTCTGACCGCATTTACAATTTTTCCATTGATTACAGCTAATGTTGACGAGAAACCAGCTAATGTTTGATACGGTCCGATTGCTTGATTTCCTGTAAGGCCATAACTTCCTCTAATTTTCCAAGAATCAAAGAGCTTAAAGTTTTTCATAAAAGCTTCATTCATTACATTCCATGCAACTGCACCTGATGGGAAAAACGCCCATTTATTATTTTTACTAAAATTTGAAGAACCATCATATCGAGCATTTAAAGTCAATAAATAGCGGTCTTTAAATCCATAATTGATTCGTCCGAAATAGGAAGATAATTGTGCTTCGGCTAAATTAGAATTTGGTGCTTGATACACAGAGGCAGAACCAAGATTCCAAATTGATACAGCATTAGTTATAAAAGATTGCCCTCTTGCTCCCCAGTTTTCAAATCTTGTTTTTTGGAATGAATATCCACCTAAAACACTCAAATTATGCAAGCCTGCAAAGGTTTTTGTGTAGGTTAGGTAGTTTTCATTGATAATATTGGTGTTTTTATTTCCGTCTTGGGTGGCTTCTCCGCCAACAGCCCTACCTTGATTTAATGTCGTCGGAATAAAAGTTCCTTGTCTTTGATTGTTTATTGACGCACCTAAGGTTGCCTTGAACTTTAAATTCTTTAAAATATCATAATCTACCGAAAAGTTGGATTGTAATCGGTCATTTACTGATTCATTTAGACGTTCTGTAATAATGGCAAACGGGTTGTCAATCGGGTCACCTTGTAAAGCCAGCGTATATGTACCATCACTATTATAAACACCTTGGTTAGGCATGAATTTAAAAGCTGACGATACGGCTCCTGCTTCATTTGCACCTCCAGAGCCTTCTTGTGTACGGGTTCCTTTTCGGCCTGTGCGTTGTGCGAAAAGATTAACACCGACTTTAATTTTTTCATTTACTTTAAATGACAAATTGTTTGTCAAAGAGTATCTTTTGAAATCAGTACCAATAATGATACCTTTTTGGTCAAAAATTGAACCCGAGACATAGTATTTTACTGACTGATTACCACCAGAAAATGACAATTGGTGATTTTGAATTGCACCCGTTTTGAAAATTTGGTCTTGCCAATCGGTATTTCCACCTGGGGAAACATAGGTTGGAATTACTTCCTTTACATAAGCCGTATATTGTTCAGCATTCAGCAATTCAAGTCGGTTAATTTCATTCTGTGAAGAATAAGAGGTGTTAAATTCAACTT
Source organism: Emticicia sp. (assembly GCA_017495105.1). Taxonomy (GTDB): domain Bacteria; phylum Bacteroidota; class Bacteroidia; order Cytophagales; family Spirosomataceae; genus Emticicia. Next base: position 15,456 of record JAFEIL010000432.1, read on the forward strand.
TTGTTTTACCCTCTTTACCTTGTTTTGTTGTTACCATTACCACTCCATTTGCACCTCTCGAACCATAAATAGCTGTAGCAGATGCATCCTTTAATACTTCAATTGACTCTATATCTTCGGGAGGAGGTAAGGTTCCGCCTACAAAACCATCAATTACAAAAATGGGGTCACTACTGGCGTTGATTGAACTACCACCTCTGATTCTTATTTTGAAAGAAGCTCCAGGGTCTCCATTGTTAGATTGAATTTGCACTCCAGCCGCTCTACCTTGCAAAGCCTGAGTGATTCCTCCAGCAGGATAAGCAGCAATCTGCTCGGCTTTCACTGAAGATACTGAACCTGTTAAATCTGATTTTTTTACAGTACCGTAACCAACCACCACAACTTCCTCAAGGGTTTTGTTATCGACTTTAAGTGAAACATTCAAGGTTGTTTTACTACCAACTTCAATTTCTTGAGACTCAAAACCGATATAACTAAAAACCAAAATGGCTTTGGTGTCAGGTACACTGATTGAGTATTCACCATTTGTATTGGTAGTAATTCCTCGAGGCGTACCTTTTACACTTACGCTTACACTTGGTAATCCTTCGCCTTTTTCATCGGTTACAGTTCCCTTTACGGTATAATCCAATGAAATATTATCGAATAAAGTGGAGTTAAATGCCTTACTTTCTATCAAACTGGTTGAATTAGTTTGCGTACTCAAAACTATCTTTTTGCCGGAAAGACGATATTTAATACGAAGCGGCAAGAAAAAAGCATCAAATGTCTCTTTCAAAGATTGATTTTGAACGTTGATAGAAACTTTTCTTTGGGCATCTATTGCCGCTGGGCTATACACGAATTTGAGGTTTGTTTCATTCTCAATTTGGGTAAGAATACTTTTGATTGATTTTTCTTCTGCTCGTAATGTAATTCGTTTTTCGAGCATTTCTTGGGAGAATGAATCTTTGGCGTAGGAAAGTCCTACAAAGAGTATTGCCAAGCACAATTGAGTAACTGATATTCTCATGAGTTTGAGGAATATTACATCCTTTGGTAATTTTATTTTCATTACTTTTGATTGTTTTTGTAAGATTTAAAGAGAATTTTGACGAAAACACCTCTGAGACTGTTCTAAACAATTTCAGAAAATCAAGGTCGGTGGTGGTGCAAACACTATCGACTTTTTTGTTAGTATGCTATTTTTTCTTCATAATGAGTTGCTTTTTTGTGAAAATGAATGGTTTTGACGCTTATCTTTATTTTGTTTTTTTACACTTGTTACTGATAAATTATAAAACTATTCGAGCTAGGTAGCTCACCTACAACCTTTAGCATAAATTACGATTTGACCATCGGCTATTTCGTAGCGTGCTTGAATAGTTTCGCAAATAATGCCCATTTTATCGTAAAGAGGTTCGTCGCCAAAAGTCGCTGTTAGGTTACAATTAGCTAACAATTCAACATCAAAAATAATCTTAACGCCATAGGCTTTTTCGAGTTGAATTAAGACCTTCGGAATAGGAGTTTCATCATATTCAAAGTTTTCGTTTTCGGCAGATGGAAGTAGAATAACTGGACTTTCAACCAATGTTTTAACTAATTTTTCTTCTTTTTTTTCAAAAACTACTTGTTGATTGGGAGTAAGCAAAATTTGCTCGTTATGAACTTGATTTCTTTTATTTGTTTTTTCCTCTTGATAAACTGTAACTCGTCCAGTTCTGACAGCCACTAAGGTTTTTGCTTCGTTATTATAAGCTCTTATGTTAAAGCTTGTCCCTAAAACCTTAGTTACAATGCCTCCTGCATACACCAAAAATGGATGTTGAGGATCTTTTTGTACTTCAAAAAAAGCCTCTCCAGTCAAAAAAACTGTTCTGGTCTGAAGTCCGAAATCATTTGAAACTTGTAGTTTACTGCCTTTCTTCAAGGTTACAGTTGAGCCGTCGCTTAGTTTCAGGTTAAGTGGTTGCGAACCATTGTTTTCAGTTTCTGTGGCTTTTGAAAGATTGTCTTTTTCTGAAATATTTTTAGAAAAATCTGATTTTGTGTAAATCCATGTAAATAGCATCACTAGGGCAATTGATGCCGCAAATCTGAACCAAGTTTGCTCATGAAGGCTCTTAGAATGGGTTTCTGTACGATACAAAATAGCCGAAATGCCTTCTTGAATTTGTTGCTTAGGAATATCAATATTTTCAATTTGCGATGCAATCACCAAAGATTTTGCTTCTTCAATAAGGATTCTTTTTTTAGGATATTTTTTGAGCCAATTTTCCCAAAACTGATTTTCTGGCGGTAATTTCCCCAGTACCCATTTTCTAAAAAAAAGGTCTTGGACAAAATCTTCTAGTTGATAATCCTCAAATTTATTCATTGCGTTTATTGTATTGTTATTAAACAGATGATGAAGCTCATCACCCAGTTTTTTCTTAATAGTTTTAAGGCTTCATAAACCAAATTTATTGCAGAATGATGGTTGATTGACATAATTTGTGAAATTTCCTCATATTCCAACTCTTGATTGAATCTTAGATATACAGCCTCTCTTTGCCGTTTGCTGAGGGTAGAAAGATAGTATTTGAGTTTCAAAAGTGTTTCGTGTTCGATTTCGTTGTTAATCAGATATGTCTCGATATTAAACTGCACTTCAATTTCATATTCTTCGTTGAGTTCAATAACGTTACGATTCCAAAAATTACGAGTTTTTTCTTTAAACAATGCTCGACGATAAGAGGAAAACAGGTATGCTTTTATTGACTGTGGTGTATCAAGATTTTCACGATGATTCCAGAGGTCGATAAAAAAATCTTGGAGACAATCTTGTGCAAAATCATTATCACGTATCAACCGCTGACCATAATTGAGTAATACAGGGTAGTATTGATTCAATAATTTTTCAAATGCTTTCCTATCGCCCAATTTAAAGGCTTGCCAAGTTCTATTCTCCGTATTTGACAAATACTCTTGCATTAGAAAAAAATGTTAGGTGTTGTATTCTATCTATACTCCTGTTTTGTTGTAATATTCTAATTAAAAATAAAAATAATCGTAGTTTTAAATGTAAGAGACACCAGTACAGATGAAATCCTCAAAAAAAATATGTTTTTTTTGAAAATATATTTTTTGAAATATGCAACAAGTATCAGACTACATCATAGTTTGCATCAACCGATTATAGAAATATGTTTTTTAAAGTAAAATAATGATGAAAAAATCGTGGAAGATGGCAAAACTATTACAGGCAGTACAACACGCTCGTTTCAGTATCTTTGTATTTATTTGATTCAAATGTATTACGGATCTGAATTCGCAATTTATGCCACAAAAATGTTTTGGATAGAAAAAGGCAAATCTTCTCAATTGACTAATTCAATATTTCAAACACAAAAAAACCATAAGGATATTGAAATCCATGAAAATAAAGGATTTATTGAAGAAAATGCCACTGAAATATTTGTAGTTTTTAGTGGGTAAATCAGTCATTGCAGAAAGAAATTAAACAATATACCTCGAAAAAGACCTAATTTTGATATACCAAATTATATTTTTAACCAAAAAATATTGCATTAATTACTTGAACGTCGCCATTATAAAATTAAGGCAAAGCAAATGCCAAATACTTATCGCCTGATTTAGTTTTTAGTTTTCCACCACCGCAAGCAATTACAACATATTGTTTGCCATTCACAGCATAAACACTCGGTGAAGCATAGCCAGCAGCAGGAAGTGCCACTTGCCATAAAACCTTACCATTTTGGCGATCAATGGCTCTAAATTGTTGGTCTTTTGTGGCGGCAATAAACAAAACGCCACCAGCTGTTATGGCAGCCCCACCATAATTATCCGTTCCTGTAATGGGTATTCCTTTAGCGGTAAGTTCTGGATATTCGCCCAAAGGAATTTGCCAACGACGTTTGCCCGTATTCATATCAATAGCAGTGAGTGTTCCCCAAGGCGGCGTGCTTATCGGGTAGCCATTGCTATCATACCAACGATTGTAACCCGTATGTAAATAAGGCACTATTGAAAGTTTTGATTCGTTTGTTATTTTAATTTCGGTATTTTTTCCAAACAAAAATTGAACAATTGCCTTACTTTCAGCTTCTTTCAATTGGGTAAAAGCAGGCATCATGCCACGACCTTTGCTTAGTAATTGAAGCATAGATGTTTCAGAATATTTACCTTCTATTTTTTGCAAAGAAGGATAAGTTCCATCCTCATTTCCTTCTCGATTTGCTCCATGACAAGATTGGCAATAGTTCTGATAAAGTTGTTTTCCTGACAAAAAAGAATAATTTTCTTTAGATTTTAGTGCTTCAATCAAAGAACTATATACTGGATTTTCTTTCGCAGGAATATACATAATTGCATTTTCATCTACCGCTGCCCCGCCCCATTGGGCTCCACCGTCAGTGCCTGGAAAGAAAATAGTGCGATTTTGACCTAATGGTGTAAAAGGCTGTCCAGTAGTTGCTTTTCTGACTTGCTCAATGATTTCTTCACGATTTGAAGCAAATGAATTAACATCCTTTTCAGTAAAACTTTGTCGAGTAAATGGCTCAGGAAGTAAAGGAATGGGCTGCGTTGGAGATGCTTGTTCTCCCTTAATTGTAGAAGCAGGAAAAGCCCGTTCTTCAATAGGAAAAATAGATTTTCCTGTAACTCGATCAAAAACAAAGGTAAAACCTTGCTTGCTCAAAACCGAAACTACATCAATTTTTTGCCCTTTTTGAATAATAGTAAATAAATTAGGCGGAGCAGGAATATCTCTGTCCCAAATATCGTGATGGACGGTCTGAAAGTGCCAAAGCCTTTTACCAGTCTTTGCATCAAGTGCCAATAAACAATTGGCAAATAAGTTATCACCTTTTCTATTTCCCCCATAAAAATCAAAAGCTGCTGAGCCTGTTGGAGCATAAACAATTCCTCGTTTTTGGTCAATTGCCATGCCCATCCAGTTATTTGCACCACCTAAATTTTGATAATTTTGTTTCTCCCAAGAAGCGTAGCCAAATTCGTTTGGTCGAGGAATGGTATGGAAAGTCCAAATTTTCCGTCCTGTTCGTGTATCAAAAGCCCGAATATCACCGAGCAACGCAGTGGCACTTTCAGAAACTCTTGTACCGACAATCAAGGTATTTTTATACACAACTGCTGGCGTATTCGACACTACATATTCATCTGCACCGAGTCGTTTGATACCGTCAATCAAATTGATTTTTCCATTTGTTCCAAAAGAGAAAATCACTTGTCCAGTTTGGGCATTGAGGGCATACAGAAAAGCTCCGTAAGCAAAGAAAATACGAGCCTCCTTTCCATCCGTCCAATAAGTAACACCTCGGCTCGTCATGTTGAAAGTTTTTTCTTGGAAATTGGTTTTCCAAATTTCTTTTCCTGTAGACGCATCAATGGCAAATGCTTGTGAAGCTGCTGAAACTCCATACATTATTCCCTTAATAATCAATGGATTACACTGAACTTGGGTAGTATTTTTTACACTATCGGCACCGCCTGAAGCATATTCCCAAGTCAATTTTAGCTGTGAAACATTGGCAGGATTTATTTGTGTTAATGCTGAAAAATGGTTGCAATCATTGCCGCCATTATAGGCAGTCCAATCGGTATATATAGGATTTTCCGTACTTGAAATGAACAGCATACTCACAAGAATTGCCAGAGAAATTCGAGTTAAACTTAAATTCCTTTGGTAATTTTTATACAATAGAGGCATCTTTATCATTATTTCGATTAGATTTATACTTTCACTTCCCAACCTTTCTCATATTCTCTTGACCATAATTTCATTGCTTCTTTATCGTTCAAAATATGCCCGTTGCTTGGGTCGCAGTTAAGCGTACGACCGACTCGGTAGGCAATGTTTCCTAATTGTGGCAAAAGTGTTGATTTATGACCTTCCAAAATTGGTGCATTTATTTGTTCTTTCCCACGAATTGCTTCACAAAAATTTGCTAAATGCAATCCATCCAATAATTCGGTTGGACTAACCGCATTCTTTGGATCGAACGGGGTATCATCTTTTACTTCTGAAACCAATTTATTTGCACCATCGAAAATTTTATAACTGTTTGCTTCTGTATAAGTAATTGTGCCTTTATCTCCATAAAAAATCACTCCTCTCCCACTTCCTTCTGTGTTAAACCCATTGCAGCTACGCCCTTCCCAAGTACATCCAATATTGTTTGGAAAATTAAAGGTAATCGTTTGTGTATCAGGGGTTTCCCAATCATCTTGAAAGTGATAACGACCACCTGCCGACACTACTTGCGTTGGAAAATCAACGCCTAAACCCCAACGAATCACATCTAATTCGTGCGTACCATTATTAAGTGCCTCGCCCGTTCCCCAATTCCAAAACCAATGCCAATTATAATGTACCAAATTATCTTTATACTCACGACGAGGTGCAGGACCTTGCCACAAGTCAAAATTAAGGTTTTGTGGAATTGCCGCAATATTACCTTTTCCAATCGATTTTCGATTATTGACGTACCATCCACGAGCAAAATATACCCGTCCGATTGCTCCACCATGCAATTTTGCAATCATGTCTTTTACATTACTAAATGTGCGACGTTGACTACCCATTTGCACCAATTTGTTGTATTTATTGGTGGCTTCAACCAACATTTCGCCTTCTTTGGGATTATGGCTACATGGTTTTTCTATGTAAATATTTTTACCTGCCTGCAATCCCATGATAGCCGCTGGCGTATGCCAATGGTCAGGGGCAGAAATAGCCATTCCATCAAAATCTTTTTTCTCCAGCATTTTTCGAACATCGGCAAAACCTTGTGGTTTTTTACCCGTCATTTTTTCAATTTCAGCAATGGTTTTTGCCAAAACCTTTGCATCTGGGTCGCAAATATAGGCAATTTCAACATTTGGTAATTTGGCAAAAGATTTTGCCAAAAACATTCCACGGCTATTTGTTCCCATTATTCCCAAAATCACTTTTTCGTTGGGTGAACCATGATATGCAAAAAGATTGGAGGAAGTAAGCACGCCTGCCCCTACGATTGCAGTTTGTTTAATAAAATCACGTCTATTTTGCATGATATTTTTCTGAATTTTTTATAAAAAATTAAGTTAAAATTGGTTTTACTACTTTTCCCGCAACATCCGTTAATCGATAACGGCGACCTTGAAATTTAAAGGTAAGTTGCTCATGGTCAATGCCCATCAAGTGCATGATTGTTGCTTGAAGGTCATGTATATGAACAGGTTCTTTGGTAATATTGTAGCCAAATTCGTCAGTTTCTCCGTAAGAAATACCTCTCTTTATGCCGCCGCCTGTCATATAAATTGAAAAACAACGTGGATGGTGATCTCTTCCATAATTTTCTTTCGTGAGTTTTCCTTGGGAATAATTTGTACGCCCAAATTCGCCTCCCCAAACAACCAAAGTATCATCTAAAAGCCCTCTTTGTTTCAAATCTTTTATCAATGCTACCGATGCTTGGTCAACTGATTTTGCCATGATTTGGATATCTTTAGGCAAGTTTCCATGTTGATCCCAACCTTGGTGGTAAAGTTGAATAAAACGTACATCTTTTTCAGCTAATTTTCTGGCTAAAAGACAATTTGCAGCGAAAGTCCCAGGAATACGACTATCGGGACCATACATATTAAAAACTGAATCGGGTTCTTTTGATATATCTAAGGTTTCGGGAACAGAGCTTTGCATTCGATACGCCATTTCGTACTGCTTCATGCGACTGTCGAGTTCGGGGTCTAGTACTTGCTTGTATTGGTCTTCGCTCAATTTTGACAAAGCACTCAACATGTTTCTTCTAGACGATTTATCAATGCCATTGGGGTTATTGAGGTAATAAACGGGGTCTATGCCAGACCTAAAAACTACCCCTTGATGCACCGAAGGAATAAAACCATTGCTCCACAATTTGGCATAAAGTGGTTGGTCGCCTGCTCTTCCCCTTGAAAGCAATACCACAAAAGCTGGGAGATTTTGATTTTCTGAACCCAAGCCATAACTCATCCAAGAACCCATTGACGGACGACCACCGATTTGATTACCCGTTTGAATAAAAGTGATGGCTGGATCGTGATTGATATGTTCGGTATGCATTGATTTTACAAAACACAACTCATCGGCGATTTGCTTATGGTAGGGCAATAAATCACTAATCCATGCACGACTTTTACCATATTGTGCAAATTTAAAAGCGGATCCTGCTAAAGGAAATGAGCTTTGTCCCGCACTCATGCCTGTCAGCCGTTGCCCTCCTCTTATTGATTCGGGCAAATTTTGCCCCCACATTGCCTCGAGTTTAGGCTTATAATCAAAAGTTTCGAGTTGAGAAGGAGCTCCACTTTGATGTAAATAAATAACCCTTTTTACTTTCGGAGCAAAGTGTGCCCCAATTTTATGATTACTTTCGGACGCTTGTGTGGTATTTGGTAAAATAGCCGATAATGCTGCTGCACCCAAACCAATACCAGAGTTGGTTAAAAAAGTACGCCGACTCATTTGGTCATGCACTTGGTCTTGTAGGTCGTTAGTCATTTCTTCGTAATTTTTAAAATTATCGTTTTACTATTGCTTCATCATAATTTAAAATGGTATTTGCTACAACCGTATAGGCAGCCAATTCACTGATATTCAGATCCTTATCTCGTGCAAATTCACCAATTGCCAGCAAAGATTCTGCCCTTTTAGTATCTTTACTAAAAGCTTGATATTCAGAATCATACAGAGTTTTTAGAATTTGCAACTCATTTGGGCGAGGATTTCTAGAAACCACCGATTGAAAAAAGAATTGTAATCGTGTATCAAAACTTGTTTTTTTCTTAATACCTCTTTCTGCTAAAACCCTTGCCGCTTCTACAAATTGAGGGTCATTAAGCGTCACTAAAGCCTGCAATGGTGTAGCTGTTTTTTGCCTTCGAACTGTACATGAACTGCGGTCAGGTGAATCGAAATTGAGCATCATTGGCGGTGGGCTTGTGCGTTTCCAAATCGTGTACATGCTTCGGCGGTACAAACTATCGCCGTGATTTTGCACATAATTTGTTACGTTTCGGGTAGCGAGTGCTTCCCAAATGCCTTCAGGTTGATAAGGATAAACACTTGGCCCACCGATGTTTCTAACCAATAAACCACTAGCTACTAAGGCGTTATCACGTACTTGTTCGGCACTAAAACGATAACTACTTCCTCTTGCCAACCAACGATTATCGGGGTCAGCTTCGATTTGCTCTTTGGTGGCTTTTGATGATTGCTGATAAGTAGCTGACATCACAATTCGCTTAATAAATGCTTTAGTATCCCAGCCTTCACCATCTTCTCTGAATTTTGCCGCTAGCCAATCTAATAGTTCGGGGTGAGAAGGTAATTCTCCTTGATTACCAAAATCTTCTTGGGTTTTTACTAAACCAGTTCCGAAATATTGCTGCCAAAAACGATTTACCATTACCCGAGCAAACAAAGGATTTTCTTTATCTAATAGCCATTGCGTCAGTCCAAGGCGATTACGAGGAAAAGAGCTTGGTAATTTCCCGATTTTTAGTGGTGTTTCGGCGATAACTTCTTCGCCATGAGCATCGTATACCCCTCTTTGTAAAATGTAAGATTTACGTAGTTTTCGACGGTCTCGAACCACCATAATATCTATTTCCTTATTTAATACTTCCACTTCTTCGCCAATTAGCTTTTGAGTATTAGCATCCAAATGTTGGGATACGAGGTCTATATGCTTAGCATAATAATCAAAAAGAGCTTCTTTTTGGTATTCTGTAAGTTTTTCTGATGGTGTTTTTAAAGCATGATGTACTAAATCTTTTTGGCTCATTTCACTTTGAACTTCCAAAGATGTCAGTTCTCTACCAAAAATTTTAAGTTCATCTACAGCGTAACCCTTATTGATGGTGGTGTGCATTTTACCAAATGAAAAATTGGACGAGGCAGCGTAACTTTTAAAAATCACATGGTTTTTGTCCCAAATAGTACTGCCATCCAAATTATCTGCCACAAACGACCCTTTTGCCAATTTACCATTGAGATAAACTTTTAACCCCGATGCTTTACTCAAACCATCGTAGCTCATCGTAATATAAGTCCATTCATTCGGTTTTAAGGTTTGGTCAGTCTCAAAGTCAATCGCATTGTCGGGCCACACATTATTGATTCTGAAAGACAATCGGCCGTCCTCCAAGCGTTTACATTCGTAGCCTTTACAACCAGCCAATGGGCCTGAATTTCTGTTAAAAATTTGACCTTTGAACTTTGGGTCAATGATGCCAACCCAAAGACTAACTGTGAATGGTTGATTTCGTTCAAAATTACCAACGGTACGGTGGTCAAAGTTTTTCATGTTCCACCAATTGCTAGTTTCATGAATTTTCAAATAACCGTCTCCAATAAATTTTACACCTAAACCACGTCGGCCTTTTATTGAAACAGGTCGGGCTTCAAAATCACCGTACATTTCCATACCAAGGGTATCATTGACAAGATTTACAAAAAAAGGTCTTTTCTTTTCCTTTTTTTCACCTTCTAATTTTACACCTTTTACATCAAAAGGAATATCAATCAATAAATCTTTTTTGGGTGAAATTAATTGGTTATTGGCTCCTTTGGCAAGCCATTTTTCAAATCTTTGACGAATCAAAACAGCACCCTTCTGTTTATTTTTTTCAATAAAAGATAACTGATTTTTAATAAAATTAATCTTTTTTTCAGCCTCTGCTCTCGGAAGAGTCATTACTGGACTTGAAGTAGAAACGTGTGGCGACTGCCCATGTTCGTTCACATTATTGAAAAATGCGAACATTGAATAATAGTCTTTCTGACTGATAGGGTCATATTTATGGTCATGGCAACGGCAACATTCCATGGTTAAACCCAAAAAAGCTTTACCAAAAGTATTGGTACGGTCAGCAACGTATTCTACTTGATATTCTTCAGGAACAATTCCATCTTCCTCACTTTGGGCATGATTTCGATTGAAACCCGTTGCTACCATCATTTCTTTGGTGGACAGTTCGTCGTTACGATTGGTTAATAAATCGCCTGCTAACTGATAGGTAACAAATTTATCAAATGGCAAATTTTCGTTAAAAGATTTTATGACCCAATCACGATAGGGATATGCTGTGCGAAGAGCGTCATCTTGGTAGCCATTTGAATCGGCGTAGCGAGCTAAATCTAACCAACTCACTGCCTGCTGCTCACCAAAGTGACTCGATTTTATTAAATTATCAACTACTTTTTCATATGCATTGGCAGATTTATCATTAATAAATGTCTCAATTTCTAGAGGCGTTGGAGGCAAACCAGTCAAATCCATAAAAATTCGGCGTAGTAGCGTATATTTATTGGCTTTTGGGCTTGGTTTATAGCCCTTTTCTTTCATTTTTGCTAAGGTAAAATAATCAATTTCATTCTTTACCCACTTTGTTTCCTCATCTTCAACCAAACCCCAACGAGCTAAAAAACTCTTGCCAACTTTAGGGACATCGGGCTTTTCAATTTTCGATAATGACCAATGTTCTTTGTATTCCGCTCCTTGCTTAATCCATTTGATGAGTAAAGCCTTTTCTTCATCAGAAAGTGTTAAATGACTTTGAGGTGTTGGCATAACCTCATCGGGGTCTTTGCTTAAAATTCGAGCGACTAATTCACTATTACCAATATTTTTGGGGTCAATTGCCTTTGCTCCGCTTTCTAATTCGAGGGTTGCTCCTTCAAAATTTGCTAACTGCAAGCCTGCTTCAATTTTAGCTTTATCGGGTCCATGGCATTTGAAACATCGATCTGATAAAATGGGCTTGATGTGTAAATTATAATCTACCGTTTCGGGCAATGTCTCTTCATAAGTCAATATTTCTTTTGGAATTTCTATCTGATTGGAGCAAGACCAAAAAAGAAAACCACAAGAAATAACAACTCCAAAAATGCGTATATTTTTCATTTTGATTCGATAGGCTTGATTGTAATTAACTCTTCTCCAACGTTAATTTCACTATTTGGCAGTGCTTTTCTGAGTGCTTCAACCCCAACCAAAGTCGCTTTGCTTTGCCACAAATAAACCTTTTTTAACGATTTGAATTCTTTAAGTATTTCTAAACCTGCATTTGATATTGGAGTATTAACCAAGTTTAAGTATTGCAAATTTTTGAGTTTTGAAAGGTTTTGCAGTCCTGCGTCGGACACGGAAGTATTTTCAAGGTTTAGTCTTGTCAAATTAATCAATTCTCCGATTGTTTTTAAAGAAATTCCTGTAATCTGACTATCACCCAAATTTAGCCAAACAATTTGAAGTTTAAGAGGAAGCAATAAACCAATTTGAGCATCATTAAAGCCTGAATTGTTTACCGTATTAATACTCACCCAGCCATTTTTTGGGGATAAAACATCTACACTTACATTCATTTTTGTAAGAGATTCGATGTCTTTTTTAGCAGGATTTGGCACTTTTTCTTCTAAAAATTCGCTAACTTCTGTGCCGTATTCATTCGTTTCTTGACTACCCGCCCCTACTTGTAAACTTGCTAATATTGCTTTTACTTTATCATCTTTCGCCAAATTCGCTACTTTTTTATCCATGGCAGCCCCTGTCTGAATCCACCATTGAAGCAGTATAATTTCTTGCTCAGTAAACTGGGTTTTGCCTTTAGGTGGCATTCGGTATTCATCTTCTTCAGGCAATAAAAGTCTTTTGTAGATTTCGCTTTCGTTCGTATTTCCTGCTACAATTATTTTTCCGTGTTCGCCACCTTTAAGTAATAGTTCTGGCGTGTCCATTCTAAGATTACCTTTTTGCTTTTGGGAATTATGGCACTGCACACATTTTTGTTCTAAAACAGGTTCGATAATATCTTTGTAAACCAAGGCCTCATTGATATTGGAAATGGGCTTACGGACCACTTTAAGAGGAACTGCACCAAACATAGATAGGAGAGGTTGGGTTAAAAAATCTTCTCCGTGAGTTAATGCTCCTCCTAAATGCCCAGTAACAGCAAGCATAATTGTAAAAATAGCTGAACTAATAAGGCCAAACTGCTTAAACTCTTTCTCAATTTTTTTGAAAATGTAAAAAGCAGTTGCAATCACAGCCAAGGCAATTCCAAACCATTTATGCCAAACAAGTAAATCTTTTTCATAACCTCCACTCTTTGAAAGCAAATAGCCTGCAACGCACGAAAATATGGCTGAAATCATACCCCAAAACGCCATTTTTATAATTGCTGGTCGTAAAACTGCATATTTTTCTTTTCTTGCAAGAAATTCAAAAAGAGCTACTAACAATAAAATGCCAATTGGTAAGTGAATAACCAAAGGATGTAATCTGCCAATGAGTATTTCAAAATTGGATGGGCTAACTTCTAATAATACCATTTGTTTGAATTAAAAACTATTAATTATTATTTCTCCAACACAGATTGATTAATTATATAAGGCGTTAGTATATAGTCATTGGGGTCATATAGTTCATCCGAAAAACAAGAAAGCACACAGTTCTCTGAAAAACTATACATTTCTCGCCAATCAGTAGGCTCTAAAAGCAATATCTTATTTGGACTGTTAAGTATAAATATTTTCTCCTCGCTTTTATTTTTTACATAAATTTTGCAAGAACCAACCATACAAACAAGCAGATGAGTACTTTTTTTATGTCGATGCTTTCCTCTGACACTTTCTGAAGAGTTATTATAAATCCAAAAAACTCTTTTTATTTCAAATGGTAGAACTGGCGATTCAAGAACAGCTAAAATTCCATTTTTATCATGATAGGTATTTATTTCAATTAATTTTGCCATTTACAACCTCAATATTTTAAAAGAAAAACTCAAGAATCATTCTCCGATATGGTTAAAATTTACAAAAATCAGGTAGCAAAGTAGCTACCCGATTCGATTTACAATTATTATTAACCTTAATCAAAATTACTATTCAAAATGATACTGAATAAGAATAATTTACCAAAGAGGATTCTGTACCAAGCCTTTTGCAATATTTAGTTCGCTTTGAGGAATAGGATATAAATACATTTTTGGACTGAAAGTTCTATCTTCGACCTTTGTTGGCTTGTATTTAAAAGTATTATCTGAGTTTCTAGTAATTTCTACCCCAGTTAGCGGCTTTCCGAAGAACTCAGGTCCTTGCATCCATCGGCGAATATCCCAGAATCGGTGGTCTTCAAAAGCAAATTCAATGCGTTTTTCATTTCGAATTCTTTCTCTTGTTTCTGCCTGTGACAATCCAGTAGGCATTGGAGGCATCGCAATTCCAGTTCTTGTTCTGACGATATCAACATATTTTTTTATGTCTGCATTGCCAGGACTCCATTCGTTTAGAGCCTCTGCATAATTGAGATAAATTTCAGGGTATCGGAAGATAATCCAGCTATGAACCCCTGTATTATTATTCAAAAGATTCAAACTTTCGATTTGATATTTTCTTAGATAATATCCTGTTTTTGTGGCATTAATGATTGGTTTTGCATCAAGTCCACCAGTAAAAATTTGAAGATTTCGGGCAGGTGTACCAAAAGATGAATTATTGACGGCAATCGTTAAACCTAAACGCGGGTCACGGTTGGCATAAGGATTAGCAGCCATTGTTGGGTCATTCCAATTAAATTTTACTGCAGAAGTTGCACTTACTCTCACCTCATAAGCATCAACTAAATCTTGAGAAGGTGTATTGCCACTTTGACCTAAATTAAAGCCAATCGGCGAATTATTCCTTTCAAATTGATTGCTTGCGGCATTACTTCTGGTAAATATAATTTCGGCATTATTAAATGTATTGAATAAACTTTTATACGCTCCCAAAGTGGGTAAAGCCCCAGCATCAATTACAGCTTTTGCTGCATCCGAAGCGGCTTTCCAACGGGCAGTACGATCGCCCGCTGGTAGCGAAATCAACGCAGGATTTGCATATCCACCCGCCCATGTCGGATTATTGAATAAATCACTTGCTGCATACAATAACACACGACTTTTTAGTGCTAAAGCCGTCAATCTTGTAACTCTCCCCAAATCATTGGCAACTACATAAGGAGCTGTTGAAGCATTTAAAGGTAATTTTGCAGCAGCAGAATCACACTCAGCTGTAATAAATTGCAAACATTCGTTCAATGAACTACGCTGAATGCTTGAAAAATCATCTTCAACAGAAAGTGCGTTATTGATAATCGGCACGCCACCATAGCGTTTTACTAATTCAAAGTAAAAATATGCTCGTAAAAATCTTGCTTCGTAAGTCCATCTTCGAATTGATGCAAGGTTTGTATTATAAACAGCTTGTGCCGATGGTGATGGGTCAAGTTTCCATGGGTCAAGATTGATTTTACCCGTCGAAACCAAAAACTGATTCACTTTACGAAT
Source organism: Emticicia sp. (assembly GCA_017495105.1). Lineage (GTDB taxonomy): Bacteria > Bacteroidota > Bacteroidia > Cytophagales > Spirosomataceae > Emticicia. The sequence continues at coordinate 30,816 of JAFEIL010000432.1, forward strand.
GCCTCTATAATAATTACCCCAAACCAAATCAGGGTTATTGATGGCGTTCCAACTACCCGAATTAAAACTTTGTATTGAATTGGTTTCGGACGTAAATTCAGCTTCATCAGTTGCTGATGCCATCATGGCAGCTCCTCCAATATACAAAGTACCATCAGGGATATCAGAATAAATGGCATTTAATAATGATTGTACATTACCAAAAGATTGTTCAATTTCTTTTTGTCCAATGGTTGTTACAAACTCTCGGTCAAGTTTTTGGCAGGCACTAAATGCACCAATGGCAAAAACGATTAACACATAAATATATTTTTTCATCTTAAACGTAGATTTTAATGAATTACAATTGGATTTTCAAACCGAGTGTTATTGTTCTTGTTACTGGATAGCCAGTCAAAGACTCGGGGTCGCCATAAGGTATTTTATCTATTGAGAAAAGATTAGTACCGTTTATGAAAACTCGGGCAGCATTGATTTTGACTTTATCCGATATACTAGCAGGTAATGTATAGCCAATTTCAGCACTGCGTAGTTTGATAAAACTACCATCACGTTGCCAAAAAGATGAAAATTGATAATTATTTAAGTTATCTTTTGAGGATAATCTTGGATAATCGGCTTTATCAGCAGTTTCTGGAGTCCATCTTCCAAGTGCGATTGGAGCAACTTGCCCGTTGCCTTGAAAAGCATGAAATGTATTTCCACCTAAATAAACAGTATTTCCTTTTACCCCTTGAAAAATAAAATCAGCATCAAAAGCCCTATATTTTAGTCCTGTATGTAGACCTACGACTAAATAGGGCAAACCTACATTTCCAATCGCCATTCTATCACTTCCATCAATAATACCATCTGGTTTTCCATCTGGGCCGCCAATATCTTGGTATTTAATATCGCCCGCTTTGATTACTTCGGTTAAAACACCTGGCACACTTCTGAAATCAACTGCTCTTTTAGCAATGTCTTCTACACTATAAAATCCAATGGCTTTTAAACCAAATGGTTGCCCGATTGACGAACCAGTTGAGTATAAAGCTGGATTTAATTGAAGAGATTCAGCATTAAAAACAATCTTGTTTTTTGAATACGAAACATTGGTTTCTACAAAAAACTGAAGGTCTTTCTTGATATTTTTATTATAGCGAATCGATAAATCAAAACCTTTATTGTTGGTTTTTCCTTGATTTAAATTTGGAGTTACGATACCTAAAAACAAAGGTGTAGTGCTATTCGAAGCTACCAAAATATCGTAGCGGTCACGGTTAAAATAATCAAATGAAACATCAAAATTATTGAAGACCGTAGCATCGACACCAATATTCATGGTTTTTTCTTTTTCCCATGTTATGTTTGGATTTGCAATGGCATTTTCGGCAAAACCACCTACGGCGGTGTTTCCTGTACCAAAAAAGTAGCCACCGCCACCAAATGTTGGCGTATAGGCATATCGGGTAGATAAACCTTGTGAAGCAATAATATCATTTCCAACAAGCCCATAAGAGCCACGGAGTTTTAGATAGTTTATTGTCATATTTTTCTTGAAAAAACCTTCATTTGTTAGAATCCAGCCAACTGATGCCGCCGGAAAGAAACCGTATCGTTTACTAGGTGCAAAAATCTCAGTTCCCATATAGCTGCCCGAAAACTCAGCAACATACTTATTGGCGTAGGCATACGTGAAACGACCAGCCCCTGCATTGTGCTTATACGGGTCGGTTGAATTAGCTGTTGGTGAAGATGGGTCGGATGCAGGGCCATTAAAAGTAATATTATCGGTATTGAACATAAGCATAGCTGAAATATCGCTTTTGCCAAAAGTTCTTTTATAATTCAAAAATGCTTGAATAATTGTATTTCGATATTGGTCAAGCGTTTCTTCTGCACCACTTAAAGACGTTAATTGACCGATAACAGGACTGTACAATGTATCTCCAACTATTCCTTTCGAAATTGAATAACGAGGATATTGCTTAGATTTTCTTGAACCAGATTCAAAATAATTATTAATCGAAACCGCAGCTGAAGCACTTAACCCTTCGGTAATCATGTCAAGTTTTTCGGTAAACTTCAATGAAGACAAAATTGTACGAGAATTGTTTCGATAAAAACCAGTTGATAGTAAATTCGCTACTGGATTAGAATACAAAGCATTGCCACCAAAGCTTTTATTTGGGTTATACACAGGAAAAACATTTGGAGGTAAAGTTTGTAATAAGTTAAATGTTCCTCCAGTTGTATAATTATTTGGATTATCTGTTTGCTCTATCGAACCTGCAATTTTGAATTCAGCCGATAAATTTGCATTCAATGAAATATCTAAATTTGTACGAAAGTTATATTTTGCATACTTTGAATTAGAACTTTCGGCATCTAAATCACCAAAATTCTTGAATAAACCTTGACTTTGCAAGGCGTTGAGCATCACAAAATACCTTACGTTTTTATCACCACCGTTGAAAGTCAAATCGTAGTTTGAAACAGGTGCAGTTTTTCTTAATAATTCATTATACCAATTTACGTCAGGATGAAAAACAGGGTCTGTGCCATTTTGATAGGCTTCCAAGTCTGCCGTAGTAAATTTTGAAGGTAAGCCGTCATTATTGAGGGCTTCATTGTACAACACACTATAGTTATACGCACCCATAAACTTAGGCAGGTATTGTGCTTGATTGAAACCTTGTTTAGTAGTAAATGAAATTTTTAAAGGACCTTCACCACCAGATTTAGTTGTTACTAAAATTACTCCATTTGCCGCTCTTGCTCCATAGATAGCAGTTGCCGAAGCATCTTTTAATATTGAAATCGTTTCGATTTCTTCTGGCATTAATTGCATGAAGGCATTTGCGGTACCCGAACCATTGCTGATAAAACCATCAATGATATATAAGGGAGCATTGCTTGCACCGCCGAACGTATTTATGCCTCGCACAAAAAGATTAGGTGTAGATGCACCCGGCTCTGAGCCTCCTTGTGTAACCGACAAACCTGCTAAGCGTCCGTAAAGTGTATTTCCTAGATTTAAAGTAAAGTTTTTTTCCAAATCCACTCCACGAATGGTAGAAATTGCACTTGTTACTTGTTCAAGAGGTTTTGTGCCAAAACCGATATTTACTGCATTTGATTGAGATACCACGACAGTATCTGATACTTGAGCATTCTTGATTGTACTCTTTTGTGCTTGCAAAAATTGTTTTGCAAACAGACTTAAGATTAACATCAGAACTACTTTTTTTGTATATTTTAGTTTCATATTGTTTTTTAAAAACAGATTGAAAAATAAACCATAATTATTTCGTTGGTTGAAATGTAAACGATATAGTATTCTGATAATCAGACACTTATATTTTTTACTTTATCTAATTTACCAACCTGGGTTTTGTATGAGGTTGCCTTTTAGCACTTCATTCTGAGGAAAAGGATGTAAATACATATTTTTATTGAATGTTCTGGTTTCAAATACGTATGGTTTCCAAGCATATTTATAATTTGCCGTTGAAGTTCCAGACCTAGTGATTTGCAAACCTTCAAAATTACCCTTCATTACACCCTCTTCTTCAGCTACTAACCAACGTTTTACATCCCAAAAACGATGGTCATCATTGACCATTTCGATGGCAATTTCGTTTCTTACTCGTTGTCTAAATTGTTCTTTGGTAAGTCCTTTTGGAAGATTCGGCATTCCCGAGCGTATTCTGATAGCATTTACTGCATCATACGCTTCTTGCACTGGGCCAGATGCTTCATTTAATGCTTCTGCATAATTGAGATATAGTTCGTTTACACGAAATATTATATCATTCATGACAAAATTTCCCGAAGTGGCATTTCTTGGAATATATTTTCTTAACCAAACGCCTCCTTTGCAATTTACATAATCTTTACCACCATTATAAATTTGAGCTATTGGGTCACGAGCAGTGTAATATGAGTTAGTATAAGCCATTGTTTGCTTAAAGCGAGGGTCTAATTCGGCATATTTTGCTATCAAATCAGCACCACCATTGGCATCCCATGTTTGAGGTGAACCGTCTAATTTTTCATATTTTTTATAGAAATTAAATGGAACACTTATTCCACTCCAAAATGAACCAAAACAAGCAGCGTTCCAAAATGTTAAAGGGGCATTTCCAATGTTTGTAATTCCGCCAGCAGATGCAGCTCCACCTTGGTACATCATTATTGCTTCTTTATTGTTTGTTGTTTCCCAAGAAACTCGATAATTGCCTAAAGGCCCGACTGTTCCATTGTCTAATTCTTTAGGGTTTCTATTCGCTGGGTCATCAATTAAGCCATATCCGTTTGCCAACGCAAAATCTAAAGCTGCTTTTGATGCATCTGCAGCTAATTTCCAACGATTATTATCAAAATTGCCATAACATATTAATTTATTATCAGTAGAATTTGCCATGCTTAATATTGGCGTAGCAGTATTATATTGTGGGCTAGCCGCATACAATAATACTTCTGATTTTAGAGCCAAAGCTGCCACCGAGGTTGCTCTACCGGTTTGAGAAGCAGAATGGGCTACGGGTAAATTAGGAATAGCCTCATCAATATCCTTTAAGATAAATTTTACACAATCTTCAAATGAACTTCGTGGAACGTCCGCTTTTACACTTGCCTCAAATACTTTATCTACAATCGGAACACCGCCGTAGCGTTTAAGCATTTCCATATAGTTTAATGCCCTTAAAAACTTAACTTCTGCCACTACTTGTTTTTTATAAGCGTCGTCGGCATCTGGCACTTCATTGGCACGTTTAATAACCAAATTTATTTGTCGTATGGCAATCCAACGAATATGATACCTAAAATCTTCCACGTTTACAATATTGGCAGGAAGTACAGTGCCTTCATTCCATCTATTATTATTCACAAAAGCAGCTTCAGAAGCATCACCTTCATCGCTGATACTTGAACTTGGATGAATACAATCTGTGCCATTTACTTGAGAAAAAGGCAAATCACCTTGGTTTCTATATCGAAAATTTGAGTGCACACTGTATCGATAAACAGTAGCCATAAAAGTTTCTAAACTAGCTCTGTTCAGAAAAACATTGTTTTCTGTTAAATCTACACCAGGGGCTTTGTCTAAAAAGTCTTTGTTGCATGATGAAGAAATTAAGCAACAAATAATAAAGTATAAAAATATTTTTTTCATAATCGAATTTCTTAAAAATTAAGGTTAAGACCAGTATTGATTGTCCGCACAAGAGGATAGGGTTCGGTATTTGTATCTCCAGTTGACGTATTTTCTGGGTCAATGCCCGGATACATATTTTTCCAAGTAAATAAGTTGTTGGCGTTTATGTATATTCGACACGAACTTATCCCTAGTTTATTGAGAACACCTGCCTTAATCTTGTATCCAACTTCAGCATTTTTTAGACGAACATAACTTGCATCGGCTAGCCAAAATGCAGAACCTGCACCATTTGGATTACTATTTACTGAAAAACGTGGAAAATTAATTGGTAAACCTGCTGCATACCTTTCTGGAGTCCAACTTTCGTTCATATAACTCGCTGAACCTTCGGGCGGTGCTTGTCCATAGCCCGTACCTCTTTGAAATCTTGTGTAATAATGCGAAATATTTCCTACACCTTGGAATAAAACCGACACATCAAAACCTTTGTAGTTTAGTCCCAAAGTTGCTCCGAATGTTTTTTCAGGAACATTTGAATAACCGATTGGCACTTGATCAAAATCATCAATTTTACCATCACCATTATAATCTTTGTAGATTAAATCACCCGGTTGAATTTTATTATTTGAATAAGTATAAACCGGACGACTAGCACTATTTACTTCGTCCCAAGTATTATAAATACCTTCGACAAGCAAACCAAAGTTTTGTCCAAGTCGCTGTCCTGTACGGTTTTGGTATTCATATTTATTAGGAACTTCATCTCTGAATAAAACTTTGTTACGAGCAAAGCTATAATTGGCCGATATTCTATAGCCAAAATTGCCTATTTTATCAATAAAAGTAATCTCTCCTTCATAACCTTTATTTTCCATTTTACCAAGATTCGACGCTGGTTGCGAAAGTCCAACAATTGAAGCAATAGTTTGTGGAGTTGCCAAAATATCACTTCGTTTTTCGCTAAATACATCGGCTGATAACTTTATTTTATCTTTCCAAAGTCCCATTTCTAAGCCAATGTTTTGTTTGATAGCTCGTTCCCAAGTTACATCTGGGTTTCCTGTTGCACCTTCTCTAATTCCTGTAAAACCACTATAAGTTGTGCCAACATTACCAAAATAGTAAGCATTTCCAAACGTTGAATAACTGGTTGGACGATACAAGAATCGAGTACCTCCAATATTGTCATTCCCAACTTCACCGTAAGAACCACGTACTTTCAAAAAATTAACAAATCCATTTTTAGGAAAAAACTTTTCTTGCGATGCTACCCAACCCAATGAATAGGCAGGAAAAAAGCCAAATCTTTTACCTGGAGCAAAGTTTTCAGTACCGTTATATCCTACATTTACTTCCGCTAAATAACGTCCGTCATAATCATACGTAGCACGACCCACGAAACTCTGATATCCTTTGGGCACTAAAAAAGCCAAAGCTGGGTCAAAAGTTTTTTGTTGGTTATAAAGCAATAAACCTGTCAAATTATTTTTTCCGAAACTTCTTTTGTAGTCAAAGCCAAATTCAGCCGTAATTCTACGATTGTACGTGCCATTTTGACTAAATCCAAATTGAGCTTCAGTAGTTGATGGCACATAGTTGATTGTTCCATCGGGAAGTCTAACTGCTAAATAGGTGATTAAGGTTTTAGTATTGACTACACTTTGGTCGTTATAAGTTTGGATAGCAATATTTCCGTGGGCTGATAAACCCGTTGTAATTGAGCCAAGGTCGTAGTCAAATCTTAAGTTTCCGTTAAGATAATTGCGGTAAGAGCGTTTCAGTCCTCCAGCAGCATTTGGATAAAGCAAACTCGCATAAGGGTTATTTTGTGAACCAGTAAAAATGTTGACAACTTTCCCATCAACTACCCCCGGTGTACTTAAAGGGCTTGCACGAAAAACATCTCCTACTACACGCTCTGTATTTGTACCATTATTCCCACTTCTTATTTCTGTTTGAGAAGAAAGGTCGAGTGTCATTTTTAGGCGTTTTGTTAGTTCAAAATTAAAGTTTGAACGAATATTATACCTTCTAAAAATAGATTGTGGCGAAAAACCATCAACGATATCTTTGGTGTCTTTAAACAAACCTTCTTGGTTGAAAAAACCCGCCGAAACGAAATAACGCACTTTATTTTGTCCTCCACTGATATTAACATTGTGTTGAGATTGCGTCGATGTTTTCTTGAACATTACATCCGCCCAGTCCATGTTTGGGTAGAAAACTGGGTCTTTACCGTTGGCATATAATTCTATTTGTTCGGGCGTATATCTTGGTACAAATAAAGCACCTGTTACATAAGCATCTGCTTTCAAAGCGTCATTGAAGTGTGTAGCATAATCAGCACTATTCATCATCTTACGCATATCAGTAAAAGAGTTGAAGCCTTGATTGAAAGTGTAACTAACCTTCGGAGGGCCAGCTTTACCTCTTTTAGTTGTGATAATCAAAACACCATTTGCTCCTCTAATACCGTAAACGGCCGTTGAAGAAGCATCTTTTAAAATCGTGACAGTTTCAATTTCGTTCGGGTCGATATTATTATAATTATCTACTTGCACGCCATCTACTAATACCAAAGGGTCGGTGTTTCCTGAAAATGTTCCAACACCACGAATACGAATCTTTGAGCCATCATTCCCTGGTTCTCCGCCAGATTGTGTGGCAAATAAACCTGGCAATCGGCCAACCAATGAATTACTGATATTTGCCACGGGAGATTGCACCAATTCTTTTGTTCCCATTGACGAAATTGCACCCGTAGCATTTATCTTTTTCTGTGTACCAAACCCAACAACAACCACTTCATTCAAAGTTTTGCTGTCAGTTTTCAAAATCACATTAAGTAAAACTTGATTCCCCACGGTCACTTCTTGAGCTTCGTAACCAACATAGCTAAAAACCAAAATAGCATTTTTGCTAGGAATATTTATTGAAAAAACGCCCGTTGGGTCAGTAGTAATTCCCTTTTGCGTGCCTTTGATAGTTACGTTTACACCTGGAAGTCCTTCGCCAGTTTCTGAATCCGTTACTTTTCCTTTTATTTCAAAAGCAGCCAATATTGTAGTTGACGGAGACGAATCAAAAGGTTTTTTTTCCAATAAACCAATAGAATTACTGTTGTTGGCATTAGTAACTTCTTCAATTTGATTACCTGAAGTTTTTGAGGTTTTAATTGGAAGAATTGTATAACTACCGCTACCTTTCAATTTCTTAAAAGTTAGGTTCATTGGAGGCAAAATACGTTTTAAAATACTTTCTAATTTGTCATTTTCATTGATCGACATCGACAAGGTTTTGCCTTCGATTAACTCTCTTTGATAGACAAAGTTGACCTTGTGTATTATTTCTAACCTATTTAGTAAGAAAATAACACTATTGGCATGCTCTTGTGGGGGCTGTGCTGTAGGATTTTGTCGATTGGATGCAAACGCAAATTGGGCGTAAGATTCTTCAACTCCAAAAAAACACAACAGAAGTAATGTTAAATAAAGAAGGAGAGTTTTTTTCATAGTGAAAACGGAAATTAAAAGATTTATTACTCATTCAACTGTCAAACAGAGAGCAATCTTACATTTCCCGTTTTTCTATCACTTTTTTCTGAAAATTTTTAATTTTTCTCTTATCACTTAAAAACGTACCCTTTTTCAGTTTTTTCAACCTCAACGTCTAAGATTATAGAGAGGTTTTCAATAAAATCATCGGTAGATTTCAAACTTAATTTTCCTGTTAATTTTTTGCTTAAAAGCCGTGGGTTCTCAAATTGTATGACGATTCCATAAGTATCTTCCATCATTTCTACAATTTCTGAAATAGTTCTATCATCCAATACAACAACAGATTCTCTCCAAACATCATATTGGTCGGGTTGAACCATTTTTAACTGAATAGGTTGAATTTTTTCTGAAACCGTAGCCATATCGCCAGGTTTCATTAATATTGGTTGGGCATTTGATGTATGAAGTTTTACTTTTCCTTCGTGCAAAATAACTTTCGTTTGTTTCCGACGGGTACTAACATTAAATTCTGTGCCTAATACTTCTACTTGTGCTTCTCGCGTGTGAACGATAAATTTTACACCATTGAGTTTTGCAATATCAAAATAGGCTTCACCATCTAACCACACTTCTCGCATTGCCTCATTTTTCATATTAGGTGCTAATTTAAGTGTTGAATTGGCATTGAGTGTTACAATCGAGCCATCGGGTAAACTAATTTTCTGAACTTCACCGTAAGCTGTTTGATAAGATGTAGGTTTTTGATTCCATAAAAATATTCCAAACGAAAATACCATTAATACTACCGCTGCGGTTGCCCAATACGCAGGGCGACTCCACCAATTTACAACAACAATTGGTGAATCAATATCTTCTAAAATCCTTTTTTTTAGATTAGTAAGGTCGTTTATAGTTGGTTCAAACTCTTGAAAGTGAAAAGTTTTTATATATTCGGTGGCAATATTGATTTCTTTAGATTTATTGGGGTGTAATGCAATAAATGAATTCCAGAACTGATTAGATTCCTCGGTTGGAGAAATTACCCAATGAATAAAATCAGTATCCTTACAGAATTCTTCCACTTTGAAAGATGCATAGTCCATTTCAGTAATCATTTTTTTGTTAAACGAGCTTAGCTTATATTTTTCCCGTTTTTATGATTTAATTTTTGAAGAAATATTGTAAAAAGAGTAAAACCAGTAACAAACCTTGTTTTTTGAATGTATCCTTCAAATATCCTTTTAAGGTTGTTAAGGCCACATTCACTGTATTATAAACACTTTTCATGGTAATATCCATAGCTTCTGCGGCTTCTTGGTAGGTAAACCCTTTCATGTAAACCAAGTACAAAATTTCCTTTTGTCGTTTAGGTAGCTTATTTAGTTCGGCAATAACCATTTGTTTTTGTCGTTCCAAAGTTTGTTCCTCAATCATTTGACTTTCGCGGGGTTCAATCATAAACTCGGCATTATCGAATACGTAATCATCCGAATCAAACTTATTGAGTTTAGTAATGCTATCTGTTAACCTCCGTCTTAACGAACGATACATGTAAAAGCGAATATTATCGGTGGGCCCCAATTTACTACGATGTGCATGCAAATGAATAAAAAGCTCATGAAGACAATCCTCTACTAATTGTTTATTTCTAATCAAATTATAGCCATACCGATACAAGTCAGCCGCAAACAACTCATATAGTTGGGAGAAGGCTTCCTTGCTTCCATTGCGAAAATTATCCCACAAAGCTGCGTGTTCGGAAGGTGTCAATTTGTCTTTTGTCATGCCATTTTAAAAATGGATAGTTGCTAATTATAAGGTATTGATAGATAAAATTGATTATGACTATTGATACAAATCTATACTTACAGTTTTATAATTTCAAGAATTAATCCTAATATTTAGTTTTTAAATAATATTATTCTTTCATTCGTTTAAATACCGACACCCTATTAAAGAAATTAATCACAATTTGGTTTTAGTTTATATCTTTATTTTGACTCCTATCAGTCAGCCAAATGAGGCTCATTCGGTTAAAAAATTGTGTATTAAATGTTTTTTTCGACTCCTCCATATCCTATTTAAAAACTATTGATGTTTCCCAAAACTTTTAAATTGAACAACCACAGATGCCAAAATTCTATAATATCTCATTTTTGATGGAATTTTAAAGACTGACATTATTTCGACACTTGTACTTTTTTAACTTTTGAAAGCCCTTTTTATTAATTCACAGAAGACCAAAACACACCCAATAATAACAGGTTTTTGACAGATTTAAAGTCCCAAAAATTGAGCATTTAAGGTCATATTTCAAATATTCTTAGATATTCAATTCTCAGAAACTCAAGAACGACAAAAACATCATGTAAATATCTGATTTTCAACTATTTACTGATATTATTTCTTAACATAACTCTTTTAATTTGCTCAGCATGAAAACGACAAAAATTACGAGTTTCTATGCAATTTTCATTCAAATGACGACTTAAACCCAAATATGTTACCTTTTCTCCCCTATTTTTCAATTCAAATATTTGTAGTCGAATATGGAGTAATGCAGTCTTCCATTGATCATTATTTATGGCATTCCCTTTGATAGATTTGATGGCTTGAACCCTCGATAAATCGGTTAAATTTTGAGGTGAACCGAGTTTAAAACCTTTTTGTTTCTTGGCTTTTAGTGCATCTTTTGTTCTTCGACTTATGATTTCTCGTTCATGCTGAGCAATGGTAGCAAAAATTCCAATCGTTAGTGTGTTTGCATCCGGAATGTCGGCACAAACAAAATCAACACCACTATCACGAAGTGTAAAAATAAATGAAACATTTCTACTGAGCCGGTCGAGCTTAGCAACCAACAAAGTGTGTTTGTTATTTCTTGCAAATTTGATTGCTTCGTCCAATTGTTGACGCTGATTGTTTTTTCCAGATTCGATTTCCAAAAATTCTTTGATTATCAAATCTCCCTCTTTTAAAAAATTATTCGCTGTTTGCTTTTGAGCATCTAAACCTAAGCCGCTTACTCCTTGCTTTTTTGTACTAACTCTATAATAGGCAATGTACTTCATTCTCTGATTTTTTCATAAAAATAGAAAAAATAACATATTTCACAAAATTTAAACGGTCGTTTATATTTTGTGAAACTTGAGCATATTGGGCAAAATCTTATCCGTCTTAATCCTTTTAATACTGTCAAGTGGTTTCTGCTGATTGCTAATATTGATTTAAAAGGTCAAACATGAATCATCAATTTGTTGGACAAAAAAACTGGGTGAATTTTTCTTCTTCTTCAATAATATGTTTGGCGACTTTATAGAGCCACCATCGGCGGAGTAAATTGAATCTTCGTAAATTTTGGTGCAACAATTAATCTCATCTTAACTCCAAGTATTTTTATTAAAATAAAATGCAGTTTATTTAGGCTGAAGGCACTAAATATCGTTCTTCTAAAATCCTAGTTTTGAAATTTAACAAGTGATTCCCCAAAATTGAAAAAGAATCGGTAACGAACGCCAACCATGACTAAATTTGTTATGCTTTTCTTATAGGCTTTCTGAAGGGCATCTCGAATAGTGTGAACAGCTAAAATACAAATCCTAAATAATTACAAGTTTTATGCATTATGTCAGGGCTTAAAGACTGTTAATCAACCATTAAAGGTAATAAAAGAATAATAGTTGTTCCTTTGCCAATGACACTTTCAATTTCAATCTTTCCGCCATTTTTTTCAATCAATTCTTTACATAAAAATAAACCAAAACCAGTGCCTTTTTCCCCAGCCGTACCGC
>JAFEIL010000529.1 GCA_017495105.1 Emticicia sp.
TTGGATATCCTTCAGCAAGTGTATGTTTCCAAATTTCGAGGTCTGTTTCGATGTATTCAGCATCAACAATTTTGAAGTTTGAGCCATGGTCATAAGCAGTCTGGTCGGGTTCATCAAGAATCATGGTATCATCATTTGGCCATAATTCTTCTGAGCATGCACCGTATTCTTTTAAGCCTTCTATGGCATTATACATCACAGAGCCACAATCTTTATCAGCGGCTTCACCTAACCAACGTGCATTGTAATAAATATATAATCGGCTAATATCTGCAGAATCCCCGTTATTTCGCTTGGCTAAATATTCGTAAGCACCCGCAAAAGCATTTGCGACACAGCTATTTCCTACCTGCATTTCTACTTCAGTGAGGTGTTCTCTTAAATCAACCTTTGATGGGAGTGATTTGAGCTTTCCGGCCTCTTTTTTCTTTACATTCGCAGGAATAGCCCCTGCCAAATAACCTCCGATTCGGTTTGCCATGATTGACTTGTAAGTTTATAAATGATTAGGTATTAAATTTTTTCAAAAATATATAATTACCTATTAAGAAGTTTATTAATGCTTAAAAAAAATATAAAATGTTTCAATCAAAAAGTAATCTGATGTTTTAAATGTAGCATTGATGTAATTAAAGTAAAAAAGGGCAGATTCTTCTGCCCCTATTTTTACTTTAATTTTGTTGTAGTTTTACCAAAACCTAATATAGTAATCTTCTTTGTCTCGCATTTGCTTTTCGTCTTCATCGGTTTTATCAAAATAACCGCAAAGGTGTAGTACACCATGAACAATTACACGCTTAAATTCTTGTTCGAAGGTTGTATTGAAATCTTTGGTATTATCAATTATGCGTTCTATACTCACAAAAATATCGCCTTCAATCAGCTGATCTTCTTCCGAGTTATCAAAAGTGATGATATCAGTAAGTGTATCATGCTCGAGATATTCAACATTTATTGTGTGTAAATATTCATCATTACAAAAGATATAGTTGATTTCTAATAACTCAAAACCTTCGGATTCGATAACTGACCTTAACCATCGCTTAGTTTTTATTGGGTTTAAAACCTTAAAATCGATTGATTCTGTGTGAAAATTTATCATTTTGCTTTGTTTCTTCTATTATCTAAAGTCATTAATAATGCAGGTAGCAAAATCAGATTGGCAATCATACCCATCAACAATGTAATAGAAATAAGGCTACCTAAATAAACTGTACCCTTGAAATTTGAAACTGCAAATATTCCGAAGCCAAAAAACAAAATAATAGCGGTGTAAAACATACTGATTCCTGTGTACATAATGGTTTCATTGATTGCTTCCGAAACCGTTTTGTTATGATGCTTTAGTTCGTCTTTATATTTTGTGAGGAAATAAATTGTTCCATCCGAAGAAATACCAAAAGCGATACTAAATACTAAAATCGTAGTTGGTTTAAGTGGAATACCAAAATAACCCATTACGCCAGCTGTAATGATAAGTGGCAAAATGCTTGGAATTGTTGAAATAAGTATCATGCGGGCATCAAAAAACTGAGTAGCCATTACGATACAAATCAATCCAATTGCCCAAAGTGTACTTTCAATTAAATTTTGGAGTAAATAATCATTTCCTTTCATAAAAACCACGCCATTACCTGTAATTTTAGCATTAACTTGTTCTTCTTTTGGCAACCATTGCTTGGCTTCTCGGTCATAATTGAAGATTGTATCAATTTTGGGCTGTAAGGTTTCAACCAATTCTCTGATTCGAACTGTACCATTATCGCCACATTGAAAACTCACACGTGTAAATTGTTTGGTACTATCAATAAATGGAGTTGCCAAATTTTCTTTTCCTTTGACTGTACCGACATATTCGGCTAATTTTTGCAATTCAAAGGTTCCAGGTAATTGAAAGTATTTAGGGTCACCACCACGATAACCTTGATAAACTAATTTTATAGCCTCAACCAAAGAAATAGGATTTGTAAAATCATCATACTTGGCAAATTCTCTTTGCATCACTTTTATTTTATTCAAAACCTGCGGATTCAAAACGCCATTTTCTTTTTTTGTATCAATTACCACCTCAAAAGGGACAATTCCATGAAAATGTTTTTCAATAAATTTTAAATCGGCATAAATGGGGTCGTTTTGTGGAAGGTCATCGACGATATAGCCTACAGCTTTTAGGCGGCTCATACCAAAGGTGAAAACCACAACCAAAATTGCGATAAACCAATACAAACTAGTACGTTTGGTGTGTACGATTTTGTTTACATATCGTAAAAATGCCGTGAGGTTTTTATTGTCTAGATGTCTTACATTTTTAGCACTTGGTGGAGCAGAATAACTGAAAAATATCGGAATCAATATTAATGAAATAGCCCAAGTTGACATCACAGCGATGGCCGCAACTAAGCCGAATTCTAATAAAAGAGGACTTCCTGTAAAGTAAAACACAAAGAAACCAATAAAAGTAGTGACGTTGGCTAAGAATGTCGTTTTACCTATTTTTTCAATAGAAACCGCCAATGCACGCATTTTATCGTTATGTTTTAAAAATTCTTCTTGATATTTATTGACTAAGAAGATGGTATTTGGAATACCAATAACGATAATTAATGGTGGAATTAGTCCAGTCAAAATGGTGATTTTGTAACCAAAAAGTACAATATATCCAACCGACCAAATTACCGAAATAATAACGAGTAATGAAGTAAAAAGAACCGTACGAATCGAACGGAAAAAGATATACAGAATTCCGATTGTGACTAAAAAAGCCAAACCAAGAAAACGTATTAATTCGGTTGAAACTTTTGAAATAAAGTTTGTACGAATAAACGGCATTCCTGAAAAATGAACTTTGATATTGCTTTTTACACCAAATTCGCGTGCCACGGCCTCAATTTCTCTTGAAATAGTAATACGACCTTTGCTATTAAGTCTAGATTGGTCAAAAGTAACTGCCATCAAATGTGCATGACCTTCTTTGCTATAAATAACACCTCTATAAAAAGGCAATTTGTTGATTTTTGCTTTAATCGTATCAACTTCTGCTTGCGTTGTTGGACGCTTGGCTACAAGAGGAGGGAAGTTGAATTTCTTTTCAAAACTATCTTTTTCGATTCCAAACAAATTTGTATTGGATAATACATTCTTGATACCTTCAATGCTTTTGATTTTTTTACTCAAATCATACCATTGATTGAAGGTTTCGAGTTCGTAAATTTTATCTGTTTCGATAGCAATCACCATAACATTGCCATCTTCACCAAAGCGTTGTTTGAAATCTTCGTATATTTTAAAATTTTCGTCGCTTTTAGGAAGAATTCTTGCCAATTCATAAGACATTGTAATTTTGGATGCCATAAAACCCATAAAAAGGGTCGTGACGAACACCATGAATAACCAAGTCTTACGATTTTTTAAAATAAGTTTTGAAAGATTATACCAGAACATAAATAAGGTTTTTCAGTAGTCAGAAAATTTCAAGGATTCTTTATATGAAGGCTACAATTCACAAAATTACGTTTTTTTTAAGTATTGTCTAAGTAATTTATGTGGAATTCTATTAAGAAAGAATACCTATGAGGTAAAATGTTTTTCTAAAAGTAAATTAGCTCCTTGAATCGGCAAAATCATTTCCGAAAGTACTTGGTCTGAGATTGATTTGAAGTTTTCTTTTACATTTTTATCACTAAAAAATTGCAATTCGAGGTATTGTTTGATGTAGTCATGCATCCAATTTAAGCTTTGTTCTTGGCGATTCTTTTTCCAATAACCATTTTTTTTCATTTGATTTTCAAAACTTATTATTACTTGCCAAATTTCAAATAATCCTTTTTTTTCTAAAGCAGAGCAGGTAAGCACAGGCGGATACCAATTATTTAAGAAAGGTGGGAAAAGGTGTAAAGCATGAATGTATTCCATTCGGGCATTTTTTGCATTTTTACAATTATCTCCATCGGCTTTTGTGATAGATATGGCATCCGCCATTTCCATGATTCCACGTTTAATCCCCTGCAATTCATCGCCTGCACCCGAAAGCATCAAGAGTAAAAAGAAATCAACCATACCTTTTACAACCGTTTCTGATTGACCAACTCCAACTGTTTCAATAATTACTACCTCAAAACCTGCTGCTTCGCACAAAAGCATTGTTTCTCGTGTTTTATTGGCAACACCTCCAAGTGTATTTCCAGAGGGAGATGGACGAATATAAGCAGAATCGTCGTGAGCTAATTCTTCCATACGAGTTTTATCGCCCATAATACTACCTTTGGTACGCTGACTAGATGGATCAATTGCCAAGACTGCAATTTTTTTGTTGATTGCTGTAAGATACTTTCCAAAAGCCTCGATAAATGTGCTTTTGCCAACTCCTGGTACACCTGTTATTCCTATTCTGATTCCTTTTCCAGTATAAGGTAAGATTTTTTCTAATACTTTTTGGGCAATTGTTCTATCATTTTCTAACTGACTTTCTATCAATGTAATAGCTCTACTTAAAATAATTCTATTTCCAGATATTATTCCAGCAATATATTCCTCAGCAGTCAGACGTTTTTGCATAAATAATATTTATTTTGAGATGATTTTATTACATTTGAAAAACAAAGATATTAAACAAAAAACATTTCTTGCTGCTTTTATTCAATCCAAATTTTCAATAAAATTTAGTATTAAAG
>JAFEIL010000147.1 GCA_017495105.1 Emticicia sp.
CAATAAATGAAATCAATTATAATCCCCCCCGTATTTATATATGTTTGGAAAATGAGATTTAGGTATTAATATATTTATGCGAGCCATCACAATTAGGAAGTCTTTTTGACAGTCCACAAGTGCAATCATTAAAGCCTTTTCCGTTAAGGATTCGTTGGACATAACTTTCTATCCTCGACACTCGAGATTTCGACTGTTTAGCTCCCGAAAAATAGATATTGTAGGCTCGTTGTCTGCCTGGTGTCAGTGCTTCAAAAGCAGTCTTAAAGGTCGGGTCAGAATCGAATTTTTGCAGCAATTCATCTGGAAATACTAATTCACCTTTACTGTTGGATTCCACTTTTAAACCTGCTTTTTCAACCTCGATTGCCTCGTAAATATATGCTTTCAAAGTTTGGTTCATACCAATTATTGTCTGAATATCAGTAAATGGAATGATACGCCCCGACTGAGTATTTTCGCCTGGTTTTTGCAGTATATTTTCTGAATCATGCAATAATACTCCTTTAAGAAAACTGATGAAACAGTAATCTTTAAATCCACCGAGGATAATAACATTGGTTTTATTGAAAGTATAGCACGGAACGCCCCATTTCAATTCTTCAGTTAGACCGCAATCAAGAACAATTTCTCGTAGTTTCACTAATTCTTCTTGCCATTTTGTGGCTTTCTCAAAAAATAAGTCAAGTTTAGGATTCATTTTTTTAACTCATTCGTTTTTGTTGTTCGCTAATATTGATTGTTTTATTGAGCCTTGATAATCGGGTGGATTCCTGTTTAGCACTCATAATCCAATGTATCATTACATTTTTGTAGGAAGATGCTTGCTTCTCAAAAAATCCCCATGCTAATTTATTCATTTTGAACTGACTTTCATAGTTTGGGTCAAGAATATCAGGTTCGTTTTCGTAAGAATAAATACGAGATTTGTTTTCAATCCTTGCCTCAAATGCCTTTTGTCCTTCAGGAGTCATAAGTCCAGCTTGTGTGAGTTTTGCCATTTTGTTGATATTAACGGCACTCCAAATACTCATTCGCTTGCGTGGTGTAAAACGAATGCTATAACTTTGGTCATCTATTGTTCTTCTGATGCCATCTATCCAACCAAAACAAAGAGCTTGGTCAACCGATTCCGACCATGACATTGATGGCTTACCGCTATTCACTTTATAGAAACCTACCAACAATTCGGTTTCAATTTTATTGTGCTTTTCGAGCCATTCTCTAA
Source organism: Emticicia sp. (assembly GCA_017495105.1). Taxonomy (GTDB): domain Bacteria; phylum Bacteroidota; class Bacteroidia; order Cytophagales; family Spirosomataceae; genus Emticicia. The sequence continues at coordinate 1,229 of JAFEIL010000147.1, forward strand.
ATTCTGCTTGTGTTGCAAAAAAAGTAGCAGTCATTTTATTGTAGTGTTGGTTTGTTGGAAGATTTTTTTCCGTTGGTCAAGATTTCGAATCTTCGACCTTAGAACTGTGGATTTGTAGTCCACTTTATTACTTTGATGTAGTTATTTCTGTTTTAGCTTTTTGACTTCTTTTTTTAACACTTTTAGTTTACCGATGCCCCCATTGGTCGAAATGTTCTGAAGGTTAGGCTGATTAAAAAAAGACTATTGTGACCCGTTCAATATACAATTCGGATTTCAACAGCATCAGAGAAATAGTTTTTTTCGTAGTTGCGTCCTAAGGAAATGTATTAAAAATCAGCCAAATAACTGTGAATAGTATGAGTTTACAAGGGCGTTATGGTCAAAACTCGTATCATGGTTTTATTATCATATATTAATTCGCTAGCTGAACGTATCAGACAGCCGAATTGGCCGAGGCTAATAAGGCGAAACCCCCACCGAAACCCAACCACCATCAATGACAAGATTTTGCCCCATGATTTGACGAGATAATGGTGAAACCAAAAACAAAGCGGCATTAGCGATGTCTTCAACGGTTGCTGGTCTGCCCGATGGTGTAATTCTCGACCAGGTTTTGATGTACTCGGCATCTTCGAGTGTGCGTTCGGTTAGAGTGGCCCCAGGAACAATGGTGTTAATATTGATTTTGTGCGGTGCCAAATCCACAATTAGGTTTTTGGATAGTTGGTCAATGGCGGCTTTGGTCATTCCGTAAGCAGCCAAATTGAGGTGAGCTGCATGTGCAGTTACTGATGATGTTAATAAAATACTTCCGCCCTGCCCCTGTAAAACCATTTGTTTGGCGGCGGCTTGTGTCAAGAAAAACGTTCCGAAAAGGTTGACTTGCAGCAATTTATTCATTGATTCAGGTTGATATTCTAAGAAATCTCCGAAAGTCGTAATTCCTGCATTTGCAATCAAAATATCTAATTTCCCGAAAGTTTCCACTGTAAATTCCACAATGTCTTCGATGGTTTTTATTTCTGAAATATCTCCACCGAAGGCCACGCAAATTCCGCCTTCCTCTCTGATTTTTTGACAGGCCGAATTCGCCAAATCTGTATCAATATCATTTAAAACTACCTTTGCTCCTTGTTCAGCGAGTTGACGAGCCACTTCAAAACCGATGCCCACACCTGCCCCCGTAACGATGGCTACTTGATTATTGAAAAGTTTGTTTTGCATGATTAATTTTACTCAATTTAGTTTTTTTAATTAGCGATATAAAAGTATCAAATTTCTCAATTTATTTGAAAGTGTTGGATGAGTTATTCAAATAAATTGACACTAATTTTCATACTTAAATAAGTACTGAAACGAAAATAAGCGACAAGGATTTGTCAATTTATTTGTTGATAATCAAGCTTTTATCTCTTTTGCGAACCGTCGCTGTGGCGAACCATCGCCGCGGCGAACCGTCGCTGTGGTGAACCATCTCAAATCCAGTTTCTTGTACTTCAATATTAAAACTATACATTATAGTACAAATATCAAACGGCAAGCATCATTTTACTTCGATAATCGCAACCGTAAGACGCACAACACAAACAAGTTTTTGTTCTTCTGAAGTAATTCTTATATCCCAAATATGAGTTGTACGGCCAAGATGAATTGGAGTTACTTTTCCATAAACCCAGCCACTGCTTACCGAACGAATATGATTAGCATTAATTTCCAGACCGACTGCCCTTTGTTTTTCCATATCATCTAGTACCATTACTGAAGCCATACTTCCAAGTGTTTCGGCCAAAACCACCGATGCTCCACCATGTAGAATTCCAAAAGGCTGTTTGGTACGGTGGTCGACGGGCATTCTTGCGGATACAAAATCTTCGCCTATTTCCACAAATTCAATTCCCAAATGGTCTCCCATTGAAACTTCACCAAATTGTTTTGTCAAATCAAACTTATTCTTAAATATCATTACTAATTGATGTTTTTGTATATTAAAAAATTTCAAAATTTAAAGTATTGCCTAACGTTCTCATTTAATATTATGTAATTTTGCGACTTTATTAGTTTTGAGGTCAAAACTAAGGTTTGTTTTAGATAGTTTCAATTTTAAATACTGATATTTTGCTTACCAAAACAATTTATTTGATTCGTCACGGAGAAACTGAGTTCAATCGCCGAGGAGTTGTTCAAGGCAGTGGTATTGACTCAGATCTAAACGAACTTGGCTTTTTACAGGCCAGGGCTTTTTTTGATGATTATCAAGATATCGAGTTCGATAAAATATATACTTCTAAGCTACGCCGTACGGTGCAATCGGTTCAAGAATTCATAAATCTTGGTATTCCCTATGAGCAGTTTGAAGGCCTCAATGAAATAAGTTGGGGTGAAAAAGAAGGTAAAGTACCAAATTATCTCGAAGACGAAAATTATCTTGAAATCATCGCTAATTGGGGAAAAGGCAAAACTGATATTCCTGCCGCTACGGGTGGCGAAACCCCGGAACAAGTAGTCGCTCGACAAAAAACTGCTTTTGAAGAAATAATTGCTCGTTCTGACGAACGAATGATTTTAGTAGCTATGCACGGCCGTGCTATCAGGATTCTACTGACTCACTTGCTTGACCTTCCACTTTCAGAAATGGATACCTTTAATCATAGCAATTTATGCCTTTATCGCCTAAGTTATGATTATCAAACAAAAAAATTCAGTCTTGATTTAGCCAACGATACCGAACATTTGACCAAACTCTTGGTAAAATAATATGTCCGCTTATAGAATCATTTTCCCATTGATGTAGAAAACCCGTCTTTTTAGTCGGGTTTTCTGTATTTTTATTTTGTGTTGAAAGTATTCCCTACTAAAACAAAATAAAATGGAAGCGAAATCGACAAATAGAAAGACTTTTCAATTAACTGAAAACGGACAACCGCTGGGCGAATTAATTTATGAGAGTATAGTTTCGCAGAAAGCTGAAATTAAATTGCCCAATTCAGATGTATATGAAATTGAACACATTGGTATTTTTGATACAAGCATTAACGTAACAAAAAACGGAGCAGAAATAGCAAAATTAGCAATGGACTGGCGTGGACAAATCGAATTTAATTTTCACGATGGACAAGAATTTATTTTGAAAGCAAAAGGTTTTTTGGGTAACAAATTCATCATTGAAAATAAAAATGAAGAAAAGCTAATTCAATTTGACCCACACCTTAATTGGAAAAAATTTAATTATAATTACGACATTACCTTCAACAATAAACCACAAAACAATTTATTGGTTCTGCTTGGAGTTTATGCTTCAAATTATTTTTTGGCTTCTATGTCAGGGGCTATGGCGTAAGCCTAAAGAAAATAATGTACCAAAATTGAAGAGAAGAATTAGAAAAAAATTTTGAAATATTATGAGTAAAAACAAATTATATTGGTTATTTCAGATTGTAGGCTGGTCGCTTTATTTCGGAAACGAAGTATTTGTGTATTCAGTACAATATGGTTTTGAAAATCAGATGCTTTTTCAAGCATTTGCCAATATAATTTTAGCCATTTTTTTGACTCATTCTTTCAGATACATCGTCAAGCGTTATAATTGGATAACCCTTCCAATGACTCAATTAGCCATTAGAGTAGTTTTAGGTGTTTTTGTTATGACCGATTTCATGGTAGCCCTTAACCTTCCACTTGATGCTAAATATACAGGCCAACTTTTGAGCGAAAATCCAATTCTCGCCATTGAGTATTTTATCAATCTCTCAAAACCAACAATGGTTTGGGTTTTGGTTTATATATTTTATCATTATTCTGAAGAAAAACGCCAACGAGAAATCGAGCAACTCAAACTTCGTAATTCTATAAAAGAATCAGAAGCCAAAGTACTAAAAGCTCAAATGAACCCTCATTTTATATTCAATGCACTTAATAGTATCAGAGCATTGGTTTATGAAGACCCCACAAAAGCCCAACAAGGTATCACTCAACTATCGAATATTCTAAGAAGTTCACTCATTGCTGACCGCCGCACAACTATTTCGCTAAAAGAAGAACTTCGAACAGTTGAAGACTATTTGGCACTCGAAAAAGTACGTTACGAAGAACGACTGCAATCAAAATGGGATGTTGATGAAAATACATTAGGCATTCAAGTTCCACCAATGATGCTTCAGACTTTGGTAGAAAACGCCATAAAGCACGGTGTCCAAAAAGCTATTGGCTGGGGATTTATCGAAATCAATACAAGCATTATTAAAGATAAACTTCAAATAAAAATCAGAAATACAGGACAATTACGCAGTACTGACTCAGATTCTGAATCAGGTGGTTTTGGGCTAAAAAATACCGCTCAACGACTTGATATTCTTTATGGCACAGATTCATCTTTCAAAATTTATCAAGAAGATAATCTGACCGTGTGTGCAGAAATAGAAATTCCAACAGCAAACAATGATTTAAAAAATAATAATATCTCGCTCGATTCATCGAATATTCGGGCGGCTAGCTAAAATTGGTTACTGGTAGACTGGTTATTCGTTACTGGTTTAGGGTAATAATTAATTTCATAATAACCAATTTCCCATTAACCAATTTCCCAATAACTAATATACCAATAACCAATTTTCCAATAACTTATATACCAATCACCAAATGAAAGCACTTATCATAGACGACGAACGCTTGGCTCGCAATGAATTGCGTCGTTTGTTAGAAAATTTTCCAAAAATTGAAATAATTGGAGAAGCAGCCAACGCCGACGAAGCACTTAATCTAATTGATGAATTATCACCCGATTTGTTATTCTTAGATATTCAGATGCCCGGAAAAAATGGCTTTCAACTACTTGAAGCCATCGAAGGAAAAGTGCCAGAGGTTATCTTTACTACTGCTTATGACGAATACGCACTTAAAGCCTTTGAGTTCAACGCACTTGATTATTTGATGAAGCCCGTTGACATACAACGCTTAGCCGAAGCAATTCAGCGTGTAGAAGAAGAGCAAATTCATGAAGTAGAACGTAAAGAAGGCATCAAACTTTTAGGCGAATCTGACCAAGTTTTTGTGAAGGATGGAGAAAAATGTTGGTTCGTAAAATTAGGCAAAGTGCGTTTGTTTGAATCAATGGGTAATTATGTGCGTCTGCACTTCGACGACCAAAAACCAATGATTCTTAAATCGTTAAATAGCCTCGAAGAACGCCTCGACCCCAAAATATATTTTCGTGCCAATCGCAAACATATTATCAATTTAGCTTGGATTGACAAAATTGAACCATGGTTTTCAGGGGGACTTTTAGTAACCTTGAAAATAACTGAAAAAGGAACTGCTACTGAAAAAATCGAGATTTCTCGTCGACAAGCTATCAAATTCAAAGATTTGATGTCATTGTAACCAATTTTGTTCGCATACAGATAGACGTTGTAATGCAGCGTCTATACCCAACACCTCAACCTATCTTTTTTTTAGTAAGAAAATTATAAAATAGACACGCCATAACTCGCCTTTTTATGGTAGATTTTCTTAGATTTGTTCAACTCAACGAACATCCAAGATAACAATGACAGCAAAATCAAATTTAGACAAACTCGAAATTCTTAACCGCAAAAATGACAATGCACTTTTGGGTGGAGGCGAGAAAAGAATTGAAGCTCAACATAAAAAAGGGAAACTTACTGCTCGTGAACGCATCGAACTATTGCTCGATGAAGGAACATTTGAAGAAATTGGCAAATTTGTGATGCACCGCAGTAAAGACTTTGGCTTAGATAAAGAATATTATTTGGGTGATGGAGTAGTAACTGGTTATGGTACAATTGCTGGACGTTTGGTCTATGTTTTTGCTCAAGATTTTACGGTTTTTGGGGGTTCACTTTCTGAAACCTATGCTGAAAAAATCTGTAAAATCATGGATATGGCCATGAAAAATGGAGCTCCCGTAATTGGTTTGAATGATTCGGGTGGAGCAAGAATTCAAGAAGGCGTAAACTCATTAGCAGGCTATGCCGATATTTTCTACCGCAATACTTTGGCTTCGGGGGTAATTCCACAGATTTCAGCAATTATGGGGCCGTGTGCAGGCGGAGCAGTTTACTCTCCAGCTTTAACAGACTTTGTAATGATGGTTGAAAACACTTCATATATGTTTGTAACTGGACCAAACGTCGTAAAAACCGTAACTCATGAAGATGTAAATTCTGAAGAGTTGGGCGGAGCAATGACTCACGCTACAAAATCGGGGGTTACGCAATTCGTATCAGCTAATGAAATTGCGTGTATAAACGACATTAAAAAACTCTTTAGCTATATCCCTTCTAATTGCGAAGAACAACCGCCTTTTGCTTTTTATGAGACAAACGTCAACGAAAAACGTCCAGAATTAAATAAATTAATTCCCGAAAACACCAATCAACCTTACGATATGCGTGAGGTAATAGAGCAATTGGTTGACGAAGGTAGTTTCTTTGAAGTACATAAAAACTTTGCAGAAAACATTGTTGTTGGTTTTGCTCGAATCGGTGGACGTTCAATCGGAATTGTAGGAAATCAGCCAGCTGTAATGGCCGGTGTTCTTGATATTAATGCAAGTATAAAAGGTGCGAGATTTGTACGTTTCTGTGATTGTTATAATATACCTCTCTTGGTTTTGGAAGATGTTCCAGGTTTTTTGCCAGGTACTGACCAAGAATGGAATGGAATTATATCGCACGGTGCAAAACTCCTATATGCTTTCTGTGAGGCAACTGTTCCACGAATAACTGTAATTACTCGTAAAGCTTACGGCGGTGCATATTGCGTAATGAACTCAAAGCACATCGGTGCTGATATGAATTATGCTTGGACTTCGGCCGAAATTGCGGTAATGGGGGCAGCTGGTGCAGCCGAGATTATTTTCAAAAAAGAAATTTCTGAGGCAGAAGATTCGGCGGCTGAATTAAAAAGCAAAATAGAAGAATACACCGATAAATTTGCAAATCCATATATGGCAGCAAACAGAGGCTACATCGACGAAGTGATTAATCCAACCGATACCCGTGAAAAGCTTTTGAAAGCATTCAAAATGCTTGAAAATAAGGCGGCTAATTTACCTCGCAAAAAACACGGAAATATTCCTTTGTAAACAATAATCTTGCTAATTAAGTACAGAGGCAAAAGATATGAGACAAAACATTTGAGACCGTTCGCCACAACGATAAAATACTCGTTATCAATATTTATAGTATTTGAATTTGTCGTTTAATATTGTCTTTTTACTTACTGAAACGAAAATGAACAACAAGGAAATGTTAATTAATTTACTGATAAACAAGCCTTTACTACTGTGTCGAACCATCTCAAATCCTGTATCTCAAATCTCGTATCTCAATACTTAAAAAATAATCTAGGCCACTCGCACAACCTCACTTGTTTCTAAGTAGACCAGCATCATTTCTATATTTTCAAAGCCCATTTGGCGGTAGAGTTTACCGTAATTACGCACTTGTCGAGCGTTGCGTTCATGTTTGTTTGGGTCTTTACTTGTGCCTGTTGTATAATCAATGATATACACAATACCATCTTTCATTACTACTCGGTCAGGGCATTGTGACTCTGTTCCGTTGAGTAATATTTCTCGCTGATTATCAACCTGTAAGCCTTCCTCAAAGAGTGCTTTAAGTTCAGGCAAAGCAATAATTTCCTCAATAGACTCTATGATTTCATGGCTTTCTTTCGGACTCAAAACTCCCTCAAATTCAAGCAGTTGAATAGCGTTCGGAATATCCTTTCGAGTCTTGATTTTCACAAATGCCTCATGCAATTTATTCACTCGGTCTTTGGTCTTATCAAGCGTTTCGGAGTCGAAAATTTTCTCAGAAATTCGACGTAAACGAAGTTTATCACTACGGTCTTCACTTACTACTTTTGGCAGAAAAATAACATCTCGCTCTGCAGTGGTAGGCTTTTCTTTTTTAATGAAATGCCCTTTACTGATTTCATAAATATTTTGGTCGGGCTGATATAACTCTACTGATTGTAAAAAGCCTTGCATCAATCCTCCTACTCCTTGTACTTTATTATGGTGATTTTTTCCTGAAAGCACAAAAAGCTTATCGACCGCCCTCGTAAATGCCACATAAAGCATATTGAGATTTTCCAGAAATATCGCTTCGAATTCTTTGCCATATTGTCCCGATAAATCAGTCATCAACATTCGGCTATTTATCTTTACGGGAGCCGATAAAAGCCGAACGGTATCGCCTTCTTTTTCATAACTAAGTTCCTCATAATCAAGCACTTCTAAATCTGCCCAAAGTTCTGAATAATTATTTGGTTCGGTATCCCATTGAGCATACGGAATAATTACGACTGGATATTCAAGTCCTTTTGAGCGATGAACTGTTGTAATTGTGATGGCATCTTGCTCAGCAGGAGATTTGACCGAAAGTGCCGAACTATCTTTTTTCTCATCCCAAAACTTTAAGAAATCTTGTAGATGATTACTTTCTTTAAGGCTGTAATTTAGCACTACATCCAAAAATCTAAAAAGATAAGATTTACGGTCTGTTCTCTCGAAAAGTTGAAAAATATGAATGATTTTTTCGGCCAATTCGTAAATCCCTGCTTTATTGAGATTGATTGAGTTAATCGTAAATCCATGCTGGGCAAAAAGCAAATAAAAATCAGTAATTTGTGCGGCATCAACGGCTTCCGAAATTAAATCATTGTCTTTATTATCAGGTATATGTCCAAGAATTGTTTGATAAAATAAATACGCAACTTCCGATTTTGCCAATCGATTATCGGGTTGATTGACTACTCGCATAAAAGCTACTAAAAGCCGCACAATTGGCGAGTTTTTTAGCAAAAGTGAGTCACGGGAAATGATATTATAATTTGCTTCGACTAAAAAATTAGCCATTTCGGCCGATTCTTTATTTTTTCGACACAAAATAGCGATATCGCCCATTGAATAACCTTCATCAAGTACTTGCCGAATTATTTCAACCGTGCGACCCAACATCAAATTTTCACCTTTTACATAATCTAAAAATTCAATTTGCACATGCCCACCAGTTTTGGCTTTTTCTGGAATTTTCTGCTCAAAACCAGCATAAACATCTATCAAAAACGGATGAATATTTTTATATTCGTTCATCACCGATGCAAAAAAGCGATTATTAAAATCAATTACTTCTCGGCTACTCCGGTAATTCGTAGTTAAGTTTTCTGGGTTTAAATAGTTAGAAATCGACATAAACTGCTCAATCTGAAAATCTTGAATGAGCGAATTATCCATTAACTTTTCAACCTCTTTTTTGAATAAATGCACAATTAACTCCATTTTTCCGCCTCGCCAACGATAAATCGCCTGCTTTGCGTCACCCACGATGAGATTGAAGTGATTGTTGGCAAGCGAGTTTTCAATGAGCGGCAAAAGGTTATAAAACTGCATATCCGATGTATCCTGAAACTCATCGACCAGCAAATGATTATAGCGTTCGCCGATACGTTCGTAGATAAAGGGCACGGGTTCAGATAAAATGATTTGCAGAATTTTACGGTTAAATTCTGATATAAAAACTTGATTTTTGTCTGCTAAAACATTATCAAATTCAGTCTTGATTTTTTTTAGTAAAGACAGTTTACGAAGGTTGGGTTTAATCATCGTAAATAAGGCATATTTTGGCAAATGCTTGGTTTTGAATTCCTGCATTTCGTTGAAAACTGCCGTTAAATCCTCCTTTATTGCATCAATTGCTACCTTAGTTGGTGTTGATGTTTTGGCACCATACCATTTATCTTCATTGATAGCCGCCCATTGGTAAGAATTTGGCGATTTATCTTTTTTTCTAAAATATTCATCCTCAAAATCATCTCGCATATTATAAAAATACCCACCAATACCTTTTGCTTTTTGCGTAAAATCATCAACGCTAAGTCCTTGATTTTCAATATATTGAATTGCTTTTTCGGTTAAAGCTTTGATACGATTATCAATCGAATTTAGATACGTATAAATATTATCTGAAATATGCCAAAAATCCTTTGAGTCGAGCGAATCGAGCTTGATAATTGCTGAATAAAATTGGTCGTTAATAAGGTGATTCCCAAATTCGGCAAGTTCTTCGATTACGAAATTCCATGTTTTTCCATCAGATACCTTTTCTTCTACGAAATGCTCCAAAATACGGGTCAAATCTTGGTGTTCATCAAAGCCTGCTTTTTCAATCAATCTTTCGACGGCCTCGGTCAATACGGTTTTGGAATCTAAAACGATTTCATAATTATAAGGCAAGCCCAAATCTTCGGTAAAAGCATTGACAAGCTGATTAACGAAACTATCAATTGTCTTTACGGCAAAATCTGAGTATTGCTGGATGATATGACTAAAAACCGCCGCCGCTCTCTGCTGTATGGTATCATCTGGAAGTTTTAGTTCTCCAGCAATTTCTCTGAACATTCCCCAAAACTTTGACTTTTCATTAAAGTTCTGTGTATCTGCAATGTCTTTCAAGGCAACCAAGATTCGCTCCTTCATTTCAGACGCCGCATCATTGGTAAAAGTAATCGCCAAAATTCGTTTGTAATAATTAACTTTATCGCTACCAAGTGCGAGCTTTAAATACTCTTTGGTAAGTGTATAAGTTTTCCCCGACCCAGCCGATGAGCTATAAATATTAAATTTTGACATTCGATGCGTAAATATTTATTGTTTTTTTGAGAATAATATGTGAGGAGTCTACTACATACACCTTCACAAAGTGGGCGTATGCAATAGGCTCCTACTCTATTAAATTTTAATGCGACTCCCTTTTTACTTCATGTCCTGATTTTCCGACTAAAAAGTCTAAATCAGCACCTTTATCGGCTTGCATTACGGTATTAATATACATTTTAGTATAACCTCGGTCATAGCCTAAATCAATCGGCTGCCAGTTTTTGCGACGTTCGGCCAATTCTTCATCCGAAACATGCAAATGAATTTTACGGTTTAACACATCTACCTCAATCTCGTCACCGTTTTGTACCAATCCAAGCGTTCCGCCAACTGCTGATTCTGGCGATGCATGCAAAAATACTGTTCCATAGGCTGTTCCGCTCATACGAGCATCAGAGATACGCACCATATCAGTAATGCCTTTTTCGAGCAATTTCCTTGGCAACTGCATGTTTCCAACTTCGGGCATTCCTGGATAGCCTTTCGGGCCAACGTTTTTCAAGACCATTACCGACGTTTCATCAATTTCGAGATTTGGGTCGTCGATACGAGCGTGATAATCTTCGATTGTTTCAAAAACCACCGCCTTTCCTCTGTGTTGCATCAAATGTGGAGAAGCGGCTGAAGGCTTGATAACCGCACCATTTTCGCAAAGATTGCCTTTCACAACTGCTATTCCTCCTTCATTCAAAATTGGTTTATCTATTCTTGCAATTACATCTTCATTCCAAATCTTCGCACCTTTCGAGTTTTCAACCAAACTTTTTCCATTTATTGTAATGGCATCACGGTGCAAGTGTTTTTCCATTTCTTTTATTACTGCAGGAAGTCCACCAGCATAATAAAAATCTTCCATCAAATATTTACCCGAAGGCATCAAGTTTAACAAAAATGGCATTTTACTGCCAATTTCATCAAAATCTTTGAGATTTATATCCACACCAATTCGCCCAGCAATTGCTAAAAGATGAAGCACCAAGTTTGTAGAACCACCAACGGCTGCATTCATCATAATTGCATTTTCAAAGGCTTCACGAGTTAGCACTTTTGAAAGCGATAGGTTTTCTTTTACCATTTCAACTGCTCGCATGCCCGACATATGAGCCAACACTTTTTTGCGAGAATCAGCCGCTGGAATTGCCGATGCTCCTGGCAATGTTAGCCCCAAAGCTTCAACCATAACTGCCATTGTTGAGGCTGTTCCCATTGTTGAACAATGCCCAATACTTCGGCTCATACACGATTCGGCTTCTTCAAATTCTTCGGGAGTCATTTTTCCAGTTTTCAAATCATCTGCAAAACGCCACACGTCAGTACCCGAACCAATAGCTTTCCCTTGAAAACGACCATTGAGCATTGGCCCACCCGGCACAACAATCGTTGGAAGGTCACAACTAGCGGCACCCATTACGAGCGATGGCGTGGTTTTATCACAACCAGTCAGTAAAACAATAGCATCAAAAGGATTTCCTCTGATACTTTCTTCGACTGTCATTGCAGCTAGATTACGATAGAGCATAGCAGTTGGACGAATGATAGTTTCGCCAAGCGACATCACTGGAAACTCTAATGGAAAGCCTCCTGCTTCATAAACACCGTTCTTTACCACTTGAGCCAATTCTCTAAAATGCCCGTTACAGGGCGTAACCTCAGACCATGTATTACAGATTCCGATTACTGGTTTACCCTTAAACTGATGTGCTGGATAGCCTTGATTTTTTATCCAACTTCGATAGATAAATCCGTCTTTTCCTTCTTTCCCGAACCAATCTTGGCTGCGTAAGTTTTCGTTTTCCTGATTAGGCATAATTATTATGTAGTTTTATTGGTCAAACACGCTTGACCTTGGTCGATAAATATATTTCTTTGTTTATTTATTTTGAATTAAATTCTTGTTTATTAACTGATTATCAGAGTGTTATAAAGTATAAATACTGAATTTAGATTATTATTTTAAAACTATATTAAGATGATTTTCAATAAAAAAGTGATAAAATTCTACCAAAAATCCTTACTTTTGTGTTGTTTTGCACCAAATTAGAAATTTTGCTGGAAAATATTGCCAATTATTTAAATAAAAATAAACTTATGAACTTATTTGATACGTTGAACGAGGCTCTGACAGATGAAGTGGTATCAAAAATTGCCAAGCTTTCTGAGGAAGAGCCAGAAAAAACACGAAAAGCCTTAGATGGAATTTTTTATACGTTAATAGCGGGCTTGATTCGTCGTACGGGCAGTATGATGAGTGTTAGTATGCTTTACAATCAAATCCAAAAAGGCAATCAAGGTGGCGAAATGATTGGAGATGTGATGTCTTATCTTAATAAAAAAGATAGGTTAGATCATATACAAAAAATAGGTGACGGACTCATTAGTCAGATTTTTCCTGCATACAAAAGCCCCTTAGTGAGTATGATTGGTACTTATGCGGGTATCAAGAAAATCTCTTCGACGATGTATTCAACGCTTGCTGCTCCAATGCTGATTGATGCAGTAAATAAAGAAATTGACTCCAACAAATTGGATGTTGATGGCTTGATTACTTATTTGAGCGACCACCACAAGCCACTCTTCAAATTAGTTCCAGAAGAATTGTTGGAGAAAATGATTCCGCAATTAGGTTTGCAGGAATTACTCTCACCAAAATTTGTTACCGCCAAAAAAATGGAATCTGGCAAACTTGTTCCTTTCAAAGGCAAAAATACTGTTTCGACTGATGAAACGCCTGACTCCGCAACCAAAAAAATGGCGTCGAGAAAAATAGTTACTTTCAAAGGCAAAACTGTTGTGTCGACTGATGAAACATCTGTATCTACAACAAAAAGTGCTACTGTTTTGGAAACTAATGAAAAAGAAGAAGAAGAAACGACTAGTTCTCCTATTCCTATGAAATTATTGGTGATTGGTTTGATTGGAGTATTGGCAATCGCTGGAGGAATATATTGGTACATGAATTTCTATAATCCTACGCAGTCTCAATCGACCGGTGAAGAATCAATTATTGACTCTACTGCTATTCAACCTGATACAATCACAAAGGCAATCATTGATTCGGTAGCGATAAAAGACTCATTGAAATTATCTACTGCGGCAAGCACACCAACACCGACTTTAGCTGAACAAAATAGTGCTTTTGCTGAAACTCTAGATGCCTATTTGACCGATAAAGCCAAGCCAGTTGGTAAGGTTTTCCCAATTACAAATCTAGCGTTTATTAAAGGTTCGCAAGCTTTAGATACTGATTCTGATTTGATTATTAAACAATTAGCCGATTTAATGAACAAGTATCCAAAAATGCAAGTTCAATTACAAGGACACTCTACTAATGCAGTTGGCATGGACAATAAAACAATGGCAACGAAGCGAGCATTTGCTATCAAAAAGAGACTAATGGTAAAAGGAATTGTAGAAAAAAGAATTGATGCAATTGGTGTGAATGGAGCGAGTAATGGTGCTGATTTTAAAGTAGTTTCGAAATAAGCTAAATTACATATAAATAGAAAAAGCGTGGAGGAAGACTTCACGCTTTTTTGTTTTTGACTCACCATAAAATATATACACACTTTAAGAATATCATTCAATAAACGGTTAATAGTACGATAAATTTATAAAAAGCCAAGCTTATTTATTGTCCGTCTATCCGTACCATATAAAAGACTGTGTAACAAATTGAATATTTGAGTTTAATTCATACTTTTGAAAAAAATATTTTTCAATTTTAGGAAAACAATGTAACTAGAAGAAATATAGATGCAACTAAGTTAATGCTTCGTTTTACATACTTTACCACCAATTACAAAAAACGACACTGAACCAAAAAACGAATAGACAAAGAAGTAATGCCATTTACATTTTCACACCCAGCAATAGTTTTACCGTTGACATTTTTGCCTCGACAATGGTTTTCGTTGACTGGACTTGTTATCGGCAGTTTGACACCTGACTTTGAATATTTTTTAAGAATGAGAATCAAGAGTAATTACAGCCATACAATTGACGGACTTTTTTGGTTTGACTTGCCATTAGGACTTTTTCTTGCCTTTATTTTTCACAACATTGTTCGGGACAGTTTATTTGACAACTTGCCGAAAGTATTAAAATCACGATTTTTGACTTTTAAGCAGTTTGAATGGAACATATACTTCAAACAAAATTGGTTGGTGGTGACAATTTCAATTCTAATCGGTGCTGCTTTACACATTTTTTGGGATAGTTTTACTCATGGTCACGGTTATTTTGTGGAGACAATTCCAGCATTACAAAACTCGGTTCCCTTTTTAGGCAAACAGATGCCAATCTTGAAAATATTGCAACACTCTTCAACTTTACTCGGTGGAATTGTAATTGCTTTTGCTAATTATAAACTGCCGACCAATAAAATTGAAAATGAAAATATAAATTTGAAATATTGGATAATTTTAGCAGGATTAACTTTGACAATTATTGTATTAAGAATTTTAAGCGGACTTGACTTCAAGCAATACGGAAACATAATCGTGACAGCCATTTCCGCAGGACTAATTCCATTAGTATTGACACCTATAATTCTCACAAAATTCAAAAAATAAAGAGAACGTATCTAAGAAACTTTTTATACTTACTGATTTATTACTCATGGTCTTCTGCACGAAACCCTGAGGGCATTGGTCTTAGCAAATAGGGATAATCTAAGAACACCAAAAACAGATACAAAGTATTAAAGCAGACGCCACCTCGTGGAGTGATGACGTTAATTTTTCTTACTATTCATCTGATATCAATACCTTTTTACCTCCAAATAAACTTTGTATTCCTATAATTACCTATTTTTTCCAATCATTAATTTGAGGAGCCTGTAACCAAAATCGCCTGTGTGACCCTGTCAATACTTAACTGTGCTAAAGTTTTTGGCTCTTTTGATGCCTCCAAAACTACCGCACCTACGGCCCCGTCTAGCTTTGAAATTTTCATCATAACTTCACTTTATACGCTTTCCCATTTTTGTATTTAATAATATAAACTTAATAATTTTTTAATTATTAACAGTGTCCTAAATTGGGGTTCATTGTATCGTTTTACTTATTTTTGTGAAAACCTATTCAAGGACAAGACAATCACTAAATAATGAAAATATTTTCCCTTACAATAACCTTTCTTTGCTATACCTATTTTTCATTTGCTCAGGATGTAAAAAAAAATGACAGCCTGCTTAAAGTGCTTGCCGCTGCCAAAAATGATACCGAAAAAATTAATGCATTGAGTGGTATATCATACAATTATTTGAACTCAAATCCCGACAGCAGTGCATGGTATGCACAGCAGGCATTGACTTTGGCTAAAAAAACAAATGATGAAAAGGCAATAATTGGTTGCATGAATGGTATTGGCAATGCATTATCTGTTACGGGAAACGTTACCGCTTCCCTTCAAATATATTTGGAAGTTTTAGAGAGGAGTGAAAAACTGAAGTATGATTCATTGATTTCCGTTGCTTTGAATAATATTGCAACTGTGTACGGAGAACAAGGTGATTATAAACAGGCAATTAGCTATAACTTGCGTAGCCTATCGATTAATGGTGAAGCAAAGCATAATACACGCGATATTAAATTAATAACATTTATGAACCTTGGCAGTAACTATGAAGCGACAAATCAGTTAGATTCTGCCCTACATTACACAAATAAGGCATATCTACTTGCACGAAAAAATGACCCATTATTAGGTTCTATTCTGTTAACCATGGGTATTATACAATCTGGGTTGGGTCACGATGAAATTGCTTTACTCTATTATCGAAAAGCTGTGGCGGCAAATCAATTCGCTGAAAATTATTTTTCCCTAAGTGAAACTTATTATTTTATGGCAGAACTTTTTAAACGCACTGGCCATCCTGATTCAGTTGCTGTTTACATAAAAAAGTCTTACCAAACAGCTTTAAAAGTATCTTATAAGAGTGTAATGTTTGAAGCATCAACATTGCTGGCTGCTTTTTTTGAAAAAAGTAACTGTGATAGTTCCATGAAATATTCAAAATTGAGCATAGCACTAAAAGACAGTTTATTTGACGAAGAAAAAATAAAGCAGCTGCAAAGCCTTACAATTAATGAACAACTAAGACAATCAAAAATAGCAGAAGAAAAAGAACTGGCTGCCAAAGAAAGCAATAAGAATTTACAGATGGCTGGTATTGGAGGTTTTATTCCTTTGTTTTTTAGTATTAGCTTACTTTTTAGTAAGAAAAGGGTCAACCGCAAAATTATTGATGCCCTTGGCCTGCTGCTACTTCTATTTTTCTTTCAGTTTATTTCGCTGATTATAGATCAATTCCTTGATCCATTGTATAATTACAGTACCTTACTCAAGTTTTCGTTGAAAGTTGGCACTGCGGTGCTACTTATTCCTGTCAAGAAAATGTCAGAGCGTTTGGTAAACGAAAAAATTGTACTTAAAACAGAGGTTTCCCGCTAGTTCACGTTTGCAAAATGCTGGACTTAAAGAATTGTTGGTTTGCAGCTAAACAAACCAACCATAAAAACCTTTGATTTATCGTTTATTGTTGGAAAGTGGCATGGTTCCACTTCGCTTACAAATCCTTCTATTTATAAAGTTCATCATCAAAGATACAGGCTAATTGTTCTCGCCATTTGTTCATATATTATAATGTAAACCTATTTTAGGACAAGACTCTACAGTACGGGCGTTCCCGTTTCCTTTGACATTTTCATCATAATTCCACTTGATGCGTTTTCCCATTTTTACACTATTTTAATATAAAGTTAATAATTTTTTAATTTTAAAGCGTATCCTTTAATTGGGTTACATTATATTGTTTTACTTATTTTTGTGCAAACCTTTTCAAGGACAAGACAATCAATAAATAATGAAAATATTTTTCCTTACAATAACCTTTCTTAGCTTTACCTATTTTTCATTTGCTCAGGATATAAAAAAAATTGACAGCCTGCTTAAAGAGCTCGCTGTTGCCAAAAATGATACCGCAAAAGTTTGGGCGATGCAGGATTTGTCATTCAATTATTTGTACTCAAATCCTGACAAAAGTGCATGGTATGCTCAGCAAGCATTAACTTTGGCAAAAAAAATAAACGATGAAAGTACTGTAATAAGTTGTATGATTGATATTGGTTGTGCATTAAGTGTTACAGGAAGCTATACTGCCTCCCTTCAAATTTTATTGTCAGCTTTAGAGAGAAGCGAAAAGCTGAAGGATGAGGAATTGATTTCCGAGGCTTTGACTGACATTGCCGAAGTGTATAAAAGTCTGGGGGATTACAAAAAAGCTATTAGCTATGGTTTGCAGGGTTTGGCAATGGATATTGAGCAAGCCGATACCACCAGTCAAATGATTAGTTATCTAAATCTTGGCATATACTATGAAAAGTCAAAGCGGTTAGATTCTGCCTTACTTTACATAAACAAGGCATATTTACTTGCACAGGAAATAGATGATACAGAACCACTAGGTGATATTATGCTTAGCTTGGGTGATATCTATTCTGGGTTGGGGAAAGATGAAATTGCTCTATCTTATTATAGGAAAGCATTGTTAGCAAATCAATTCGTAGGAAATAATGTATTACTCGGTAATTCTTATTTTGCAATGGCAAAGCTTTTTAAACGTACCGGCCATCCCGATTCAGTTTCTATTTACATAAAAAAGTCTTACGAAACATCTTTAAAAGTATCTGATAAGAGTGGGATGTTTGAGGCAGTCACGATGTTGGCTGCTTTTTATGAAAAAAGTAACTGCGACAGTTCCTTAAAATATTTAAAATTGAGCATGGCACTTAAAGACAGTTTATTTGACCAGGAAAAAGTAAAGCAGCTACAAAGCCTTACCATTAATGAACAACTAAGGCAATCAAAAATAGAAGAAGAAAAAAAACTGGCTGCCAAAGAAAGTAATAAGAATTTACAGATGGCCGGTATTGGTGGTTTTATTCCTTTGCTTTTTGGTATAAGCTTGCTGTTTAGTAAGAAAAGGGTAAACCGCAAAATTATTGATATACTTGGCCTGCTGATACTTCTATTTTTCTTTCAGTTTATTTCGCTGATTATAGATCAATACCTCGATGCACTGTATAATCAAAGTACCTTACTTAAGTTTTCGTTGAAGGTAGGCACTGCTGTGTTACTTATTCCTGTCAAGAAAATTTCAGAGCGTTGGGTAAACGAAAGAATTGTACGTAAAACAGAGGTTTAAAAACAGTCTAACCATCAAAACATTTCGACCAACAGGCATCAAGTCCAAAATTTGCTCAAGTAATAAAGAATGTAATTTAAGAAACCAAAATCATAACAAAACTAAAAAAATAAATATTGGTGCTGCGATTATAAAAATCATTTCCGCTATTTAATAGGTTTGCTCCGCAAACCTATTTATTCTAATTGCGGTTGCATTTATTATCACCGCTAAACAATTTCTAACGACCGCTTTTATATTTATTGGTACCGCATTTTAATTTATGCCTCCCGCAGTTTAATTTATTACGACCGCGGTTTAATTTATGCCTTCCGCAGTTTAATTTATTACGACCGCGGTTTAATTTATTACGACCGCAGTTTAATTTATTACGACCGCAGTTTAATTTATTACGACCGCGGTTTAATTTATGCCTTCCGCAGTTTAATTTATTACGTCCGCGATTATAATTATAACAACCGCCGAAAGGAAAAGAAATAAATTAAACCCGCTAGTTCACATTTGCAAAATGCTGGACTTAAAGAATTGTTGGTTTGCAGCTAACCAAACCAACCATAAAACCCATTCATTTATCCTTCATGTTTAGATTATGTCGTAGTTTTTCGCTTCGGTTGCAAATCCTTCTGTTCTTAAAGTCCAGCATCATAGATGTGGGCTAATTATTCTTGCCATTTGTTTACATATATTTATGTAAATCTATTTTTGAACAAGACAGCTTAAAACTTCTATAAAATATACTTGCTCAAATCTCGGTTCTTGACTAAACCTGAAAGACGTTGAGCAACTAACTCTTTGGTGATAATGATTGTAGAATCCATGATTATATTATCTGGCACATCAAACATAATTTCGTTGAGTAAATGACTCATAACAGTTTGTAGCCTTCTTGCACCGATATTTTCTACTTCGCTATTGGCTTCAAATGCAATATGAGCAAGCTCACGAAGTGCTTCATCATCAAATGTTAGCGTAACACCTTCAGATTCGAGCATAGCAATATATTGCTTCGTAAGGGCATTTTTGGGTGCTTTCAGAATCTGATAGAAATTATCTTCGGTCAAGCTTTCAAGCTCGACTCTAATTGGGAAACGCCCTTGTAATTCGGGAATCAAATCAGAAGGTTTCGATACATGAAACGCTCCTGCGGCTACAAATAAAATATGGTCGGTTTTTACAGTTCCATGTTTGGTATTTACGGCACTTCCTTCTACGATTGGGAGTAAATCTCGCTGTACACCTTCACGACTTACATCGGCTCCCCCACCCGATTTTGCTCCACTATTAGCAATTTTATCTATTTCATCAATAAAAATAATTCCAAGATTTTCGGCTTTCCAGATTGCCTCCTCTTTCACTTCATCCATGTCGATGAGTTTTGAAGCTTCTTCTTCCAACAAAACTTTTCGAGCTTCAGCAATCGTTAATTTACGTTTTTTGCCTCTTTTTGGCATCATTCCACCCAACATTTCTTGAATATTCATCATCGACATATCATCAATTGGGCCACCCATCACACCAATGTTTGGCATTCCGCCGCCTTGCACATCGATTTCTACTTTACGGTGGTCGAGTTCTCCATTACGAAGTTTCGAGCGAAAAGCTTCACGGGTTTTCTCATTCAATAAAGATTCAGTATGGTCTTCAATTTCCTTTTTGTTTTCTTCCAATACAAAACCTGCTTCTTTTTGGTCTTTTACTGGCGGAATCAAAATATCAAGAAGGTGGTCTTCTACTACTTCCAATGCTTTGGCTTTTACCTCTTCTTTCTTGGCAATTTTCACCATATTTACGGCCTGCTCTACCAAATCACGCACCATGCTTTCGCAGTCACGCCCAACATAGCCTACTTCGGTAAATTTTGAAGCTTCAACTTTTACAAATGGAGCATCAGCAATTTTGGCCAATCGGCGAGCAATTTCGGTTTTACCAACGCCAGTTGAGCCAATCATCAAGATATTATTCGGAATAATTTCGGCAACCATATCGGCAACCGCATTCATTCTTCTCCAACGATTACGAAGAGCAATAGCCACATTTCGCTTAGCTTCTTTTTGTCCGATTATATACTTATCGAGTTCGTTTACGATTTGTTGTGGTGTAAGGTTCTCTATTTTTTTAGACATTATTTCAGAAAAATGCTTTATAATAAAAGCTTAGTTTTAGATTAAATAATAATTGCAAAGGTAGCTTTCGTTGTGATAAAACAAAATAGATTATATGAAACACAAGATAAAAAAGGGATTACTCTATTTCTAATTGTTCAATTTTAATATAATCGCGTGCGTCGTGCGACTGATACCAAGTACCTCTAATGGTAAAAATGGTTTTCTTTACACCGAATGGCTTACCATAATCTTTCTAGAATACTATATAAAATGAAGAAATCCGTTAAAAGTTCTTTCTATTCTCATGAACATTAATTTTATCATCGATATCTATTTTTAAGTAAGAATATAATATTTATCGACGATTCAACTGATTTCATATTAAAGAAATGACAATTATTTTTGCCAAATAAGGCTGAATGTTGTTTGTCCTTTAGGAGCGGTTAGAATAGCATGAGAAATACAAAAATCAATCTTTTTAATACGAAGACTTGCACCAAAAGAGAATCCAGCAGCACCACCTAAACCATTGACGAGTAATTCTTTACGACGTAGAAAGTTATAACCAAAAAGCAAATTAAAGTTCTTATGAATGAGTAGTTCAGTACCTATTACAAAATGACGAGAAATCTTATCAGCAATCGAAATTTTCTTCTGAATTTTATTACCTTTCTCATCAAAAATATAGTTCGATTCGATATCATTATAAGAAATATCAAATACATATAAATGATGCCCTGTAAGTGAAAAACGCACCGGCATATATTTAGGTTTGAATGTAGCTCCGAGTTGTAAATCGAAAGGAATATCGGGGCGAATTGTACCGTATGATTTCAGTACATAACCAACATTTTTAGCTGCTAAACCAACGCTAAATTCATGAACTGGATGCCGAAAAGTAGCCCCCCAATCAGTCGTTAACGCTATCGAATTATAAGACTCAAGAACCGAGCCTACCAATTTTGCCGATACCCCAAATGTGATATATTTTTCTTTTCGGGCATAAACACCTGCTAAAACGAAGTCATTAGCCGAAAATTCGTTTGTCAAATTTCCGACAGCATCGGTTCCTTGAAATGTACCGTAATGAAGATTTTGTAAGCTAAAAGCCCAAGTGCCTTTTAAGCGGATTTGAGGCACATAATTGAGTGTCAAATAATTGCTTTGTGCTAAATATGGCGAATAACTAAGACCGATTTGTCCACGTTGAGAAGAATCGAGCAAAGCAGGATTAGACGAAATAAAATTCAAATCTTGACCTGAAACGGATACATTTATACCACCAAGAGCATTGATACGTGCGTGGGTAGGCATATTCAAAAACGAAAAACTATTTTGTGCATTTGATGAAAATGCTACAAAAAAAATAGTTAATATCAATGCAAGATTTCTCATAATGTTAGGCTTATTCAATAATTATAGAATCGAATAAGCTATTTTATTATTTTTTCTTGAAGTAATCAATCACAGCCTTACGAATATCATTTCTGATATCGCTTTCGGGAAATGTATCAATTATTGAAATCACATCAGGGTTTTGTTTGGTGAAGAATCCTAAATTTCGCTCTTTACCTGAAAACAAGAAATCGCTTGTAATGATGTTGTATTCTTGATTTACATCCAATAATTTTCCGTCGATTTTCCATTCTTTTTTAGCTTCATCGTAGGTAATTTTTTTCCATTGCAAATAACCACCACTGCCTTTATTTTCTAAGCCAGTTTGTAGCACTCTTTCAAGTAAGCGTCCACGAAGTTTTATCTCAACCAATTTTCCACCAAAAGGCAAAATACGAAGTACATCAAGTTGCGTAAGTTTTCCCGAGACATTATCATCAATACGAATCGAACCACCATTGAAGAATGCACAATCAAACTTATTTGAGGATGAAGCCAATAAAGCATTATTTATCATGCTTCCCATGTTTCCTTGCCTATTACGCACTACAGTTTCGTGACCATCAAGGGGCTCTTTCAAATCAGCAATTACTTCATCTTTATTCAATCCAATTGCCTTAAACGCTCCATCTTGAATATCTTCCCATTTTTTTACAACTACAGCAGTCATTGGTTCATCAGCAATTGTATTGTCGATTTTCTTTAATTCAGATTTCACATCAACTTTACCAGTACCTTTATTAAAGGTAATTCGGTGAATATAAGCAGTTTTGGCATTAGCATCTGCCTTTGCCATGACAACACTTCCGATTTGCTCCCGCATATTATCATGGTCGTGTCCGCCCATGAGCAGCTTCACATTTGGCAACATTTCCGCCAGCTTGATATCGTCGACTTTATTGAGGTGCGTAATTCCTACCACAAAATCACACTTTGGCTCTAACTCAGCATAAGCCTTTTTGGCAGCCTCGAAGAAATCTTCATATAAAACAAAATCTTTTTTATTTGATGGCAATAAAACCCCAAACATACCTACTTTTACTTCGTCGCCATTGGAATTTTTGAAAGTCAAAATTGTTGTTTTCAAGAAAGGTACTTTCACACCATCAACTACTTTTCCGAACGGTACGTATTCGTCTTTTACTTTCTCTAAAGCATTAGTATTCAGCCAATTAAACTTCGATTCGTTGATGCGTTCTTGTAAATCTTTTTGGTCTAAATCAAATTCATGATTTCCCAAACAAACCCAATCTACTCCAACGGTATTCATCACATCAATCATCTGTTTTCCTTTTATACCTTTTCCTTCATAACGAAGTGTTCCAATGACCGATGGACTTAGGAAATCGCCCGAAAGAACAGTTACAGTATTTGGGTTTTCTTTCAATAAATCTTGACGTACAGTAGCTACACGAGCCATACCTCCAACTTTACCATTATCAAGTGGTGAAATTTCATAAACATCATTGAGATGAAGGAAAGTCACAGAAACATCATTTTGGCTATTTGTGAAATTGTTTTTTGAAGTCTTTGCTGTTCTACAAGCAACCGACACCACCAAAAGCAGTATTATTAGAGAGAGCTTCTTCATAATTATTGATTTATTATAAAAATAGGTATTATATTTTTAACAAAAGTAATCTAAAAAATCACTAGATAAAACCTATATTTATCTTTAAAGCTGCGTTTTATTGATATTGGATAAAAATAAAACGAGCCGTATTTTTGAAAAATACAACATTTTGTATCGATTAAAAAACAACTTTAAACTACAACTTTATCAAAATAACAACAAGACTAAATACTTACTTTGCCCCAAATTGGTTTCAAAGTGTCATTGATAGCATTCGAATCTAAACCTTTAAGTTAAAGCTTATTCGGTGAAGAAATTGTGGCGTTTTTTTGAGCAAAAGTTTAATACAAATTCACAAAAATACCAGCGAAAGTGCAATTATTGATATTTTCATAGGTCGTTTTGTAGAGAAATCACTTTTCAGCCAATCGATTTCTGCAAATCAATTATAGTTAAAAGGCATAAACAAACCAAATTGTGGAAATATTCAATTTAATTGGCATAAAATAGGTAGAGACGTTGCAGTGCAACGTCTCTACGGGGCGAAAAAAATAAATATTATATCAAAACAATCAAACCAACTCACCTTTCAAGTGCTTCGGAGTTAACCAATCAGGTTTAGTGGTTTTGATTTCGGCTTTCAAATCATTCAAAATTGTATAAAGTCCAAAATAGGTACGATTTACGTACAAACCATGTTGCGAACCACGTGCCGCCTTCGCATCTTTCAATTCTGGTAATTTCGCAACATATTCAAAGAAATTATAAATTTCATCAACATAACCCGCTTGTCCAAAATCAAAAGTATTTGAGTTGAAAGGACGACCGAGCAATTCAATCATTTTCTTGAATAAATCTGAGAAAAACACCCTATTTTTTGGTGAATCTTCTTCCACAATAAAATCTAAAACCCAGAAAATTCTCTGAATTTCAGCTTCGTCTTGTAGCGTATCGGGGTTTATTAAGGCAAAATAATTATCATAATAATCTTCTGGAATCACTTTAACGCAACCAAAATCAATTACGCCTAAACGGCCATCGGGAGTCATTAAAAAATTTCCCGGATGTGGGTCAGCATGTACTTGGCGAAGCGTGTGCATCTGATAATCATAGAAATCCCAAAGTGCTTGTCCGATTCGGTTTCGCACTTCCTGCGAAGGATTTGTATCTAAAAACTCTTTCAAATGTTGACCCTCAATCCAATCCATCGTCAAGATTCTTTTCGACGAATATTCTGGGTAATATTTCGGAAAAAACAAATCTGGAATATGACAACATGCATTTGTAATTTCGACCGAACGCTGCAATTCTAAATCATAATTTGATTCTTCGAGCAACTTTTCTTCAACTTCTTTGAAATATCGGTCAATTTCGGCATCATTTAGGTTCAATAATTGCACTGCCAACGGACGAGCCATCTTCAAATCTGAACTAATACTATCAGCAATGCCTGGATATTGAATTTTAACGGCCAATTTTTTGCCATTCTTTTCAGCCTTATGCACTTGTCCGATTGAAGCGGCATTTTCGGCTTTCAAATCAAACTTATCAAACATATCCGTAGGCGATTTATCAAAAAATTTCTTAAAAGTCTTGATAACCAAAGGTGCAGACAAAGGCGGTGCCGAATATTGTGACATGGCAAATTTGTCGGTATAAGCACGAGGCAAAAGGTTTTTATCCATGCTCATCATTTGAGCTACCTTCAATGCACTTCCTTTCAAATTGCTGAGTGTATCATATACATCAGTGGCATTGTCTTGGTGTAATTGCTCTTTCGTGAGTGATGGGTCAAAGATTTTTTTGCTGTAATGTTTGATATAATTACCGCCAACTTTAACGCCTGCTTTGGCAAATTGCGTAGCACGAGCAACTTTCGATGTGGGGATACTTTCTTGTGAATTCATAAGATTGTGGAGCGAATCTCCAGATTCGTTCATTTTAATAAATTATTTGACGAGTCAGGAAACCCATCATATTATTACTTTCTATTTTGAAAAATAAACTTTCCTAAATCAAATAACGAATCGAGTGGCGAACGACCTAATAAATCGAAAGCCGTATTAACTGTTTTCTCAATCATGGTATCGGTTTTCTCGAATGATTTACTTGTATCTTTTATCCAAAAATCAAGGATAAATAAGGTTTTCGCCCAAAATAAATCAGGATAACGCTGCATTAGTTGCGGAATCGGGCGTTGTTCAACCTCACGAGTTTCACGGGCTTCCATCAAAAGTTCGTTTAAATAATCGTAAAACGAAGCCTTAAAATCAACTAACTGCACATTCCGTTTAGTATAAATTGGCTTATCGAAACCTTCATAAGATTTCAAAATATAGCTACGATTTTTCTTTAAAGTCTCAATCCATGTATAAAGGAAAGCCAGTAATTTCTCACGAACTGAATAATTTTGATATACTTCTTCACGCTCGGCGGCGGCACGGGCTTCAATAAATAAAGCTTTCCAGATCTCACTTTCAATTTGAGGAAAAGATGAATATTCATCATAAAAATCCTCTTCTTTAATTTTCAATTTCTTGCAAAAAGCATAAACCGATTCTGGTTCTTTACCATTATCAAGAACATATTCTGTGTATGCTTGTCTGATTTTTTCTTGTGTCATAATATGCAGAACAGGTTGGCCAACCTGTAAGTTAAAGAGAAAACGTTTTAGACTAAATGTCGTTGGCGAAACAAGTTAAAAACTTGTTCAACAATTAAAAAAATTTCGACATCAAAACCGATGTTGTGTTATATACTTTCAACAAAGTGTTTGGGATATTTGTTTCGGCAATGCCCAGCATTTTGGCATATTTTTCACCGAGCAGCATTCTAGACTGCGATTGTAGTAAATTGGCTGTAATTTCGCTTGGTGCAAACGAACGAATAACTTGCATCAAAGAAGCTGTTAGTTCCTGCCCTTCAACAGATTGCCTAAATTGTCGTTCGGCAATTAGCTTATCAATTTTTACTGCTTCCAAATAACATTCAGGCATAATTTCTTGCTTTAAACCTAACAAATAACCAATGACATTCCAAGTATTAATGTAAGCATCTTCATAAGTCTTATCAACCGAATATCCTATTTTTTCCATTCCACGCAAAACCACAAGCGAAAAAGCTAGATTGGTTCCTAACATATCTTCTTGGTTTATCGGATATCCCCAAGCCAAATCCCATTGTTTGCTATGATGCGTAAAATATCGGATGGATGCATGCAAAAGTCTGACTTTCAAGCAAATAGCAAATATCCGTTTGCTTTGCCAATTATCATAATTCATTACTTCTTTCAAGAAATTTCCAGTTTCGAGTAAGCGTTTATAAGTATCTTTTCTGATTCTTTCAGATAAATACAAGACTTTTGCCCCATCTGCACCCAAATAGCAATAAGGTAAAGAATAGAGCCCTAAAATCAATCCAATATTTTGTTGATTTTCTCGGTAAAAATCGGTAGCACGAATAAGTTTTTTTTTGTCATAAAAACCTGGTAATAAAGCATTTGAACACAAAAACGATTGAAGAACTGGGGATTGATTTTCAAAACTAAGATTTTGATAATCAGACAAAAATGACATCAGTTGTCGTAACGAAGCTATTCCATTTTGTTCAACAATTTGGTCGATTATTTCATCAGCCTCTTTATCGCCCAAAGCTCTATATTTGCTCAACTCTATTTTACTAATCATACATTTTTTGTCTATGATTACTAAACGTTTTGATAATCCAAAGTGTTCGATTCAATAATTTTTTTATTAAATTTGCTTATTGGCAAGTTTATTGATGGATTTTGGTTGAACAATAAATTGTTAGTTAAACAAGTTATAGTTTTATTTTTACAACTTTCGATCTCGCACCAACCAATGTTTAAATATAGCCTTATACTAAGTAGCATTCTTTCCAGTTTTATCCTTCCTTCATGCAATGATAAAGAGATAACGCTCCTAAAAGAAAAACCAGAAACTAACACCGAAAAATTCTGTTATCTAAAATCTGCAGATCATGGCCATGGTGTGATTTATAATTTAAGTTATAATGCTCAGAATCAATTATCAACTTTTGATGGCTTCCCAGATTTTAATAAAATCAACTTCGAAAACAGTCTTCCTAAGAAGGTTTATAGCTCCTTTGATCAATCATACTTTATTAGTTATGAATATGATTCGAAAGGAAACCTTACCTTCATTAATTTTCTTGGAAAAGATAGCCGAGATAAACCGTTCGAGTTTAAAAGTAAAGTTTATACCAATGCAAAAGAACAAATTGAAAGAATTGACTTAAGGATGCCTGTTTTTGACAATATATTGGTGACCACATTTGAATATGATAACAATAACAACATAAAAAAAATGTATTCAATAGAAAATGGAAAAAACAAACTTCTGCTCGAAAACCTAAGTTTTGATGAAAAAAAATCGCCATATATTAACTCATCGCTCAATAATCTGATGATGTATTTCACGATATTCTCAGCAACTATTGGTGGCGAAAATACTACTTACTTCCATAATAAAAACAACGTGACATCAACTAAAATCTATAGCAATAGCGGCGACATGACTTATACCTACAAATACGAATACACCGCCGACGGTTATGCCTCAAAAGTGAGAGTAATAAAAAAACAAAATGGTAAAGAGGAGTCTTATGACGAAAACTTTACCTATACTTGTAAATAAATTTTAAATCTCAATAAACTAATAATCAGCTATTTATAAGTAATTAAATAGATTTGTTTTTTTTAAGCCATAGAATCCACCAAAATTCTGTACCTTTGTATCCCGTAATCAAAGACAAAAAACCTCATGTCAGTACACGGACAAAGCGGCTTGCCGCCCACACGTAACCCAAAGTATATTTTTGTAACGGGCGGCGTAACATCTTCACTCGGTAAAGGAATTATCGCCTCTTCTCTCGCCAAACTTCTGCAAGCTAGAGGATTATCAGTAACCATTCAAAAGTTTGACCCGTATATCAATGTTGATCCAGGCACACTCAATCCGTACGAACATGGCGAATGTTATGTGACCGACGATGGAGCTGAAACTGACCTCGACCTAGGTCACTACGAACGCTTTTTGAATGTACCAACTTCACAAGCAAACAACGTAACAACTGGACGCATTTATTATAATGTGATTACGAACGAACGTCGTGGAAATTATCTTGGAAAAACTGTACAAGTAATTCCACACATTACTGACGAAATCAAGCGTAATATCTTACAATTGGGCGAAACTGGTGAATACGACATAGTTATTACTGAACTAGGTGGTTGCGTTGGTGATATTGAATCATTGCCTTTTGTAGAAGCGGTTCGTCAGCTAAAATGGGATTTAGGTTCAGATAATCTACTTACGATTCATCTTACCCTTGTGCCATATCTAAGTTCAGCAGGTGAATTAAAAACCAAACCTACGCAACATTCAGTAAAGATGCTACAAGAGTCAGGCGTTCAGCCAGACATTATCGTTTGTCGCACTGAGCATCCACTTCCAATTGAAATTCGTCGAAAAATTGCACTTTTTTGTAATGTTGAGCAAAATTCAGTTATCGAAGCAATGGATGCTGAAACAATTTATGATGTGCCGCTTTTGATGCAAAAAGAACGCCTTGACCAACGTGTACTTTATATGCTTGATATTTATAACGACCAAGATGCTGACATGGAAGAATGGAAAGGCTTTTTAGACAGGTTTAAAAATCCAACCGAAAATGTTAGAATTGGTTTAGTAGGAAAATACGTTGAACTAAAAGATGCTTATAAATCAATTATAGAGTCATTTATTCATGCAGGAGCGGCCAATAAATGTAAAGTAACCATCGAATGGATCCATTCTGAAAGCTTACAAATTGATAATAGTGCCGAGAAATTCAAAGGACTTGATGGAGTTTTAGTTGCCCCAGGTTTTGGTGAGCGTGGAATCGAAGGGAAAATTGCGGCTGTCAGATATGTACGCGAAAACAATATTCCGTTCTTTGGAATTTGTTTGGGAATGCAAATGGCTTGTATCGAATTTGCCAGAAATGTAATTGGTTTGGTAGAAGCTCATTCAACCGAAATGCATCCAGAAACTCAATTCCCAGTAATTGATTTGATGGAGGAGCAAAAAACCGTAACCGACAAAGGCGGTACGATGCGTTTGGGGGCTTATGCTTGCAAAACAAAAGATAAAACCTTGGCTCGTAAAATTTATGGCAAAGCCAACATTAGTGAGCGTCACCGCCACCGTTGGGAGTTTAATAATAAATATTTAAAAGATTATGAAGCAGCAGGCATGGTAATTTCAGGCGTAAACCAAGAAAGTGGTTTGGTCGAAATTATTGAGTTGCCTAATCATCCATATTTTATCGGTGTTCAGTTTCACCCAGAATTAAAAAGCACTGTAATGGCTCCTCACCCACTTTTCGTTAACTTCGTAAAAGCCGCCATTGATTTTTCTAAAACAAAAAAATAAGAAAACCTTAAACTTTCTGAAAATTTCATAAAGTTCAAAGAATATCAGCTCATAAATCCATAACTTTAACAGTTTCATTGAAGTTATGTGTTATTTAGTGATTAATGGTCTAAGTGTCAGATTCTTGATTAGGATTTATAACTAATCTTTGCGAATTTTGTATTACAAGATGGCATCTCTCAGTGAATGTCTTAATATTTTTTACGTATTTTTAAACTTTAATGGAAAAATTAGTAGATAAAAATCAGCTTATCGGAATCGTGTTGTTGATGTGTATGTGGGCAGGTTATGTGTATTTTATGCCTCAAACTCCACCCGAAGAGCCTGCAAAAGTTGCTCCTAAGACGGAAGCTAAAACAATTGCTACGCCTAGTGTATTGCAAGATACAACAGCCTTAAAAGCCGCTTTTGGCGATTTTGCCAATGCTGCCACGGGAATAGCACAAGATATTATTATCGAAAACCAAGATGCTAAATTCACTTTTAGTACACTCGGAGGCTCAATTAAAGAAGCCGTTTTGAAAAACTATTCAACTTATTCAGATTTTCAGAAAGGTGCAAAAAATCCGATGGTTTTGTTCGATTCTAAAAGTTCGATAATGAACTTGGAAGTACAAACCAATAAAGGCAAAATCGACCTCAAGAAATTGTATTTTGCTTCTGATGCGAAAACAACTGTTTTGAAAGAAGGAGATTCGACCAAAGTGACATTCAGATTAAACGTAGGTCAGAACCAATACATTGAGCAAGTTTATACGATTAAAGGCAAAGGCTATACGATTGAATATGACATAAACTTTGTTGGCGTTGATGCCCTTGTTCAGAACCAACCTGTGCGTTTCTTCTGGCAAGATCAGCTTAAAGTTTTAGAGCATGATATTGAAGAAAACCGTAAGTCGGCACAAATCAACTTTTGGAATGCCAAAGAAGATGATTTCGACGATTTAGGAGCAAATGCAACGGGAAATGCAGACTTAGCGGCCGAAGACCCAATAAAATGGTATTCATTTAAGCAAAAGTATTTTGTAACTGGTTTTGTAGCGAAAAATCAGCCATTAACAGGTGCTAAACTCAAATTGGTTACACCAGAAAACGACCAAAACGTCGTAAAAATCGTTGAAGTTGATGCAAATATGTCCATTTCTGACCTAAAAACTGGCAAAGGAAACTTCCGTTTTTACTTTGGTCCAAACGATTATGATTTAGTAAAAGTCGTAGCGGATGGTTTTCATCGAAACGTTTATTTAGGGTATGACTTCGTAAAACCAATTAACCGATTTGTTTTTGTACCACTTTTCAAATTGGCCGAATCGTTTATAAGCAATTATGGTCTTTTGATTATTATAGTTGTGCTTGTGTTGAAAACCTTACTTACACCGTTGATTTATAAGTCATATATTAGTTCGGCTAAAATGCGAATCATGGCACCAGAATTGGCTATTATCAAAGAAAAAGTAGGCGATGACCAAGTAAAAATGCAACAAGAGCAAATGAAACTCTACCAACAAGTTGGTGTAAACCCTCTGAGTGGTTGCGTTCCGATGCTATTGCAAATGCCGATTTTGATGTCAGTATTTTTCTTGTTCCCGAACATGATTATGTTCCGTCAGAAAAATTTCTTATGGGCAAACGACCTTTCAACTTATGATTATCCAATAAGTTGGGCTACAAGTCTACCAGTTGTGGGTAGTCACATTAGTTTGTTTGTTGTATTGATGACGGTTTCTAGTTTGGCATTTACTTATTATAACAACCAAATTACGCCAGACCAACCAGGGCCAATCGACATGAAGAAAATGGCTTATGTTTTTCCAATTGTGTTCTTTTTTGTATTGAATAGTTTCCCTGCGGCATTAAGTTTTTATTATTTAGTTTCAAACGTTGTAACGATTATACAACAACAAATTGTTAGAAGGTTCGTTGACGAAGATAAAATTCGTACGATTCTGGATAATAATAAAATCAAGTTTCAAGCAAATCCACAAGCCGCTAAAAAAGGCAAGTTTGCTCAATTCATGGAAAATCAAGTAAAGTTGGCAGAAGAGAATCGTAAAGTACAAAACGACGAAAAGAAAAAGAAAAAATAATTTCTTTGATAGTGGATGTTTGATGATGAATGATTTGTGATGTATTAAATTGTTAATTATGTAAGAAAATTACCTTAATTAATAAATTCAACACTTATTAATATACATCAAACATCCATCATCAAGCACCCCAAATACTTAACTAAACTTTTAACCTATGAAAAGGTGCTATTGTCTTTTCATCCTTTTGCTGATATCGCACGTATTAGTGGCTCAACAAGCCACTCTTTCAGAAAGGGAATATGCCCTAAAATACAAAAAAGCAGTACAGTTATACGCTGCTCAACAGTATTTTGAAGCCCAAAGTGAACTAACTCCGCTCACCAATCGAAAATATTCAAATTCGATGGTGCCTTACGCTCATTTTTATCACGCTCTTTGTACATTCAAGCAAAATAAGTTTTTTGAAACTCGCATAGTTTTACGTCAACTTTTTGAGCGTTTCCCCGATTGGGATAAAATTGACGAAGCTTATTTTCTTTATGCTAGTGCTGCTTTAACAGATAATTACATAGACGAAGGCATGCAATACCTCAACCGAATTTCGGGAACAGCTCTAAAAACAGACATTGAAAATATGCTTTACTATCATTTTAGTAAAGTAACCGATCGCACACTGTTGAAACAGCTTAATCAAAAGTTTCCAAATAATGCAATAATTGCACAATTGCTTGTTGACAATATTCAGAAAAGTAGAACAGTAAGCAAAGAAGATTTAGAAATTTCTGACCGACTAACAAATAAATTTAACTTGGGTGTAAATCAAGCTGTAAGTAAAAAGACAAATTCGAAAAGAGAAACAAAAGGAGTAGTGAATGTTGCAGTATTACTACCTTTCAGACTTAACGATTTTGATGCTAGCAAGTCAAACAGAGCCAATCAATACATCTACGATATGTATGTTGGTATGAAATTAGCAAAAAGTAAACTAGAGGCCGAACAAATCAACGTAAATCTTTTAACTTTTGATATAGACCGTGATGCAAATTTGATTTCTACTTTGGTTGAAAATAATCAATTTTCTCAAGTTGATTTATTGATTGGTCCACTTTATCCTGAAGCTAATAAAATTGCTAATTATTTTGCCAAATCAAATGATATAGTACAATTACATCCTCTCTCTAATAATCGACAATTAATAACCGATGGAAAAAACACCTTTTTAGCGGCACCATCATTCGAAACGCAATCGGCAAAAGGATTGGAATATATGAAATCACAAACGATTGGTCGGACAGTAGCAATTTATTATGGAAATACTCGCAAAGACTCTACATTTGCCTACGCTTATCGTGATGAGGCTATAAAAACAGGCGTTGAAGTAATAACGATTAAAAAATTTATAAACGCCGAAGATATAGATACTCGTCGCCGAGCAAGCCATATTTTTGTTTCGGGAAGTGAAGAGTCTTTTGGTGGAAAAGTTATCAATGCTTTGGATAAAAAGAAAGTTACTTCTCCGATTATAGCAACTTCATCAGCTTTTGACTTCGATGTATCATCACTCAATATTTTCAACCGTGAGCTTTTACTGATTCAATTGGACTATATCAATAGAGATAAAGATGAGGTAAAAAATTTCCGTAGTACATACTTCAATGAGCAAAATAGTACTCCTTCATATTACAGTTATTGGGGTTACGATATGTTGCTTTTTTATGCAAGAATGCTTAATAATGGCAAAAATCAACTACGAAGTAGCTTAAATGCGATTGAATATACCCAAGGCTATACTTTAGATGGATTTGATTATACAAATGGAGCAAACGAAAACCAAATCGTGCCAATTATCAAGTATCAAAATGGAAAATTTATTGAAGTAATAAGATAAATTTTGGTTGATTGGTGATTTATTAATAAAAATCTGCTTATTTGTTACACAAAAACGGTGGTCAAGAAATTTCCTGACCACCGTTTTTACTATCAATTATATGCAAAAAAACTATTCAAATAGTTTATCATATTGATTTCCAGAAGGTTTACTTGAAGAAACACTATTTCCAGCAATCAAGGCTTTTTTATCATCACCCAAAAGTAGCGATATGCCTTCTTTTTCCCATTTCTCCAACATATTCAATCCTTCTTCTTCAAATACACCATTTTGTAGGTCAATCGAATCCATGAAGTTAGAGGAAACTTCCATGAAACGTTGCATTTCGCCTACTTTTTGACTTACATCATCGGTAATCGACTCCATAGCCATATCAAACATTTGACGTTGGTCTTTATCACCATTCATGATATTCATGGCCGAACGCATAGCTGAATGGCTTGCACGAATCGCCTTACGTTCCTGTTCTTTCACAATCACTTGGTCTTTTATATCTTCGAGCATGATTTCCGAATTTTCATACATTTTACCCAAAACGCGATAAAGAATTTCCATTTTTTTGTACAAATCATCGAGTTTCATATTCGACTCTTGCAAACGACCAGCTTTACGGGCTTTTAGTACCATCATGGCCTGTTTATCGGTTTCTTTGGCTTTGCTCGCCAAACTGAGGTCGTTTTGGATCTGCTTTTTGTTATTATCAATAATCGTTTTCAAATTAATCATCTGTCCTTTCAGCTTTGAAATTTGCTGATTCATCTTACCTAAATTTCCTTGAAGCTCTTCGATATAGGTTTTCAAAATTCCGATTGGGTCAAGTTGCACAAAAAGCCCAGTTACCCAACGCATGATACTTTTATAAATATAGAAAATCAAATTACGCATTTTTGGGTCGAGAATCATGTAGATAACTGCTGCCAAAACAATGAGTAAACCTGCTAAGTATAGCGTATTTGAGGCCAAAGTTATCAGAATTGGCAAAGCTTGATAAAATAAATATCCCCCGCCCAATAATGCACCTGCGGCAAATAGCATTCCCGTTGTGCCCTCAGGGCGATTCCAAAATGATTTAGGTTTTGATTCTTGTAATTCCATTGTTAAAAGGTAACCCCCAGCCTCTAAAGGGGAGTTTTGTTTTTGATTGAAAAGAGAAAGAGGCATTTCTCTTTTTGGTTTAGGTATTTTTTAAAATTGTTAAAATTGTTGTTATAGTTTCAAATTGTTTAAAACAAAAAACAATTTTGCAATAAATACTAAAAAATGCTGTAAAATCAACAATGCTTTTACTTCAAATACTTTTTCATATTCTCAATATCTTGACCAATTTGATTAATTAAATCGCTGTATGTTGCATGAAAATCGTTCAAGGTTGTTTCTATTTTAACAACTGCCTCCGAAATTTCAGCTTTCATTTTCCCCATATCTTCTTGATGAGCAGCTATTTCTTGTGTGAGTTTAGCAATTTGTTCTCCTTTGGCTTTAATGGTAGCGTCGAGGTCAATAATTGCTTTTTCTTTACTTCCAATTTGCTTTTGGCGTTGAACATTGACTGACTCCTGAAATTTGGAATCTTCTGTCTTTAGTACATTCAAGTAAAATTGTGCCGAATCATT
The DNA here is from genome assembly GCA_017495105.1 of Emticicia sp. Taxonomy (GTDB): domain Bacteria; phylum Bacteroidota; class Bacteroidia; order Cytophagales; family Spirosomataceae; genus Emticicia. The sequence continues at coordinate 37,178 of JAFEIL010000147.1, forward strand.
CAACGTCTGACTCGAAACGCCCATTGCTTGTGCAGCTGCATAAGCCGAACTATATCTGGTTGCTTCATCCATTGGCATTTTGGAGAGTGTCTGCAAAGACTTTTTGTACTCTAAATAATCAAACCCTAGTTGATTATTTGTTTCCATTGCTCCAAATAAAATCTCGTAGAATTTGTCAGACACTTTACCCTTCGACAGCTCTACCTCTATTTTGGTTGTTGGTACTGCGGTTTTAACAGTTACATCAGTTTTTGTAGATGTAGCTTCGGAGGCATTACCATCAGCGGGAGCTTGAACAATAAAAATACCTTTTAGTTTTGATAAAAAATCGCTCATATTTTTTTATTTATGTTTTAGGCTATCTGCTTTAAGCATTTTTTTTATCACTATAAAATATTAACCTACAGCCTAAAGCAGTAAAGCAATACAAATTTCATTTACTTTAAAGATTCTACAAATCATTTCATATAATTCAAGCAAAAGGTGTGTCGAATGGCTAAATTTAGTGATGATATTTTGATTATAAATTATTCTCTCAAAATATTTATATGAAATCAGTCCGAAAGTATTAAATTTGTCAAACTCAGACTTGTATAGACATCTATGAAACGTTCAAAAATTCTACTTATAAGTGTATCCGCTGCCGCGGTCATTGGCTCAATGGCTTTTAGTTTCAACCCTTTCAAAGATGAGGTTGATTTTAATACCGAAGTAAAGCCAATTTTGAACAAACACTGCGTGGCTTGTCACGGAGGTGTGAAAAAAGCTGCCAATCTTAGCTTTTTATTTTCACACGAAGCTATAAATACGAAAGGGAAATCTGGAAAAATTGCTATTGTGGCTGGCGATGCCGCACATTCAGAATTTTATAAACGCCTCATTACGAATGATTTAGATGAGAGAATGCCAAAAAATGAAGAGCCTCTGAAGAAAGAAGAAATCGAAACACTAAAAAAATGGATTGATGGTGGAGCAAAATGGGGCGAACATTGGGCTTATCAAAAACCCGAAAAACCAAGTGTTCCATCAGTTGGTGGTTTTTTTTCACGAATAGGTCTCTTTAAAGATGATGAAACTCGATTTTCAAAAAACGAAATCGACCATTTTGTGTTGGAAAAACTTAAAAAAGAAGGACTTTCACATTCACCCGAAGCTGAAAAAGGCACATTGTTACGCAGAGTTTATTTAGATTTAACTGGCTTACCTCCTACTGAACTACAATTGCAAGAGTTCATGAAAGATGAATCTGAAAATGCCTACGAAAAAGTAGTCAATCAGCTACTCGACTCACCTGCTTATGGCGAACGCTGGGCAGCAATGTGGCTTGATTTGGCTCGTTACGCCGACACTAAAGGCTATGAGCGTGATGTTTACCGAAATATTTGGCGATACCGAGATTATGTAATCAAAGCTTTCAACGAAGATAAACCTTTCGACCAATTTACGATTGAGCAATTGGCTGGTGATTTATTACCAAAACCATCTGATAATCAACTAATTGCGACAGCTTTTCACCGAAACACAATGACCAACGACGAAGGCGGAACAGTGGATGAAGAGTTCAGAGTAGCAGCTCTAATCGACCGAGTAAGCACTACTTTTGATGTTTGGCAAGGCACAACGATGGCTTGTGTACAATGCCATACGCATCCTTATGACCCTTTTGTGCATGAAGAATATTATAAAACAATGGCTTTTTTCAATAATACTCGTGATGAAGATGTAGTGAGTGAAACACCTTATTTAAGATTCTACAAAAAGGAAGATTCAAGCAAGATTCAAGAAATAAAAAAATGGATTTTGAACAAAAGTTCATACCAAAAGGCACAAGAATTTGAGCATTTTGCCAGAGTTTTAGAACCAAAAATCAATTCGCACGATATTGAGCAATTATCGCCCGTCACTTCTTCATTACTCGATGCCAAATATTTGGGACTTCAACATACTGGCTATGGAAGGCTACGTAACGTTTCGCTAAATGGTAAAAACAGAATGTTAATGACATTTAATACAGGTAATGAAAAAGGCACACTGCTTGTAAGAGATAATGCTTTAAATGGCAAAATTTTGGTAAATATTCCGATTTTCAAGACTCGTGACACAGTCATGTTTTATAATTTACCAAAGTTAGAAGGCAAGCATGATTTGTATTTTGTATTCACAAACCCAAAAACGCCTAAAGGGTGGTTACAAATCAAATGGGTTGCATTTCAAAACACGTTTGCTGAAACAACTGACTATCAAGTCATTGAAACGAAATATAAAGAAATCTTAAACGCAAAAGCTGATTACAGTCCGATTTTAGTAGAAGGCACTGGTGATTTGGCTCGCAAACAACATGTTTTTGAACGTGGAAATTGGCTTGTTAAAGGTAAAGAAGTAAAACCTGATGTACCTAAATATTTATCGCAAATGCCAAAAGAATATCCTCGTAATAGATTAGGTTTTGCTAAATGGTTGGTCGATGGCAGAAACCCACTTACATCTAGGGTAATTGTGAATCGTTTTTGGGAACAACTTTTCGGAACTGGAATCGTAGAAACTGTTGAAGATTTTGGCACGCAAGGATTTACTCCATCGCACCCCGAAATGCTTGATTATCTGGCCGTTACATTTCAAGATGACATGAAATGGAGTGTAAAGAAATTGCTCAAAATGATGGTTATGTCAGGAACTTACCGCCAATCTTCAGCCGTAAATCAAACTTTAGTTGAAAAAGACCCAAGTAATAAGTTTTTGGCTCGTGGACCAAGAATTAGGCTTTCGGCAGAGCAAGTACGTGACCAAGCATTGCTTGTAAGTGGTCTTTTATCTAAGAAAATGTTCGGCAAAAGTGTAATGCCTTATCAACCCGAAGGAATGTGGGCTTCGCCTTGGAGTGGTGAATCTTGGAATACTTCAAACGGGGAAGATAAACATCGCCGAGCAATATATACTTTTTGGAAACGGACTTCACCCTATCCATCGATGATGTCGTTTGATGCACCAAGCCGAGAATTTTGTCAGTCAAGACGCTTACGCACAAATACACCTTTGCAAGCACTCGTAACCCTCAACGATCCTTCGTACGTAGAAGCAGCCCAAGAGTTAGCAAAAAGTATGATGAAGAAAGGAAAAACACCTGAGCAACAAATTCAAGCGGGTTTCAATAAAATTATGATGCGAGATATTGATAGCCGTGAACTGAAAATTCTAACAAAACTATATCTGCAAACTGAGCAGCAATACCGTAAAAATCCGGTGGAAGCTTATAAGTTTTTTGGTCGCTCTGATACTTCTCCATCATTGGCAGCAATGGCAGTTACGGCCAATGCGATGCTTAACTTAGATGAGGTTGTAACGAAGGAGTAAACATTAATTCAAACAAAACACAAAAAATGAATCTACTTTTTGTATGCAGCAGGAACCAATGGCGAAGCCCCACGGCTGAAGAAATATTCAAAAATAGCCAAGAACATCAAGTAAAGTCGGCCGGAACTGAGCCTTCAGCACGCATAAAAATTACCGAAAAGCTAATCAACTGGGCGGATATAATTTTTGTAATGGAAAAAAAGCACAAAGACCGAATCGAACAAAGATTTGCTACAGTGGTCAATGAAAAAGAATTAATTGTCCTAGATATCCCTGACGATTATCAATTTATGGATGAAGAATTAGTAGATTTAATCAAACTTTCAGTTTCAGCCTATTTATAGCACGATTAATCAATTACTTCATTTGTGGTATTAAATAATTTATTGAAATTTCAACCATAAACTAACAAAATTAAACATTCTAAACTATGGAAAGGAGAAAATTTATTAAAAATGGTGCCTTTGCGATGGCAAGTGCAGCAGCTTTTTCAAGCGATTTGTTTGCTGCTAAAAAAGAAAAACACGTAGTGGGTGTGCAGCTTTATTCTATCAGAGAAGATATGAAAAAAGACCCGCTAAACGGCCTAAAAAAATTGGCTGAAATGGGTTATACACACGTAGAACATGCTAACTACATCGACCGTAAGTTTTATGGGTATTCGGCTAAAGAATTCCGTAAAATCTTAGACGATTTTGGTCTAAAAATGCCAAGTGGGCATACAGTGATGGGCAAAAAACACTGGGATGAAGACAAAAAGGATTTTACGGATTCGTGGAAACAAACAGTAGAAGATGCTGCCATTTGTGGACAAAAATATGTAATAAGCCCATCACTTGATATTAGTATGCGTAAAGATTTAGAGCAATTAAAATACTTTATGGATGTTTTCAATAAGTCGGGAGAACTTTGCCAAAAATCAGGTATGAAGTTTGGCTATCACAACCACGACTTTGAATTTAGTTTGAAACTCAGCAGCATTAAGGTTTATGATATAATTATGCAAAACACCGACCCAAGTTTGGTTGCACAACAACTCGATATTGGTAATATGTATGGTGGTGGTGGACGTGCGGCGGATTTATTGAAACAATATCCAGGCAGATTTGAATTGATGCACGTGAAAGATGAAATCAAGAGCAATACTGAACACATTGGTTGGGAAAGTGCTATTCTCGGTACAGGCGTAATCGGCGTGAAAGAAATCATTGATATGGGCAAAAAATCGGGTGGTACTACTCAGTTTATCATAGAGCAAGAATCTTATCAAGGAAAAGCTCCGCTTGATTGCATGAAAGAAGATTTGGCCATTATGAAAAAATGGAAATATTGATTTCCCATTTTGAAAGTTGTCAAATTTAGTTTAGTAAAACATTAGAATATATTCAATGAAATAATGTAAAATGAGGAGGCCAAAAATCTCCTCTTTTTACATAAATTCAACTCCAAAGAAATAAAAATGAAATATTTAAGTTTTAAGAACGAGGATAAAATGCCCTCTTTGGGTTTAGGCACTTGGAAGTCGGCCAAGGGAGAAGTTTATAAGGCTGTCAGAGAAGCAATCAAGCTTGGTTATCGACATTTCGACTGTGCTTTTATTTATGGCAATGAAAAAGAAATTGGTCAGGCAATTGCTGATGCAATTGGTGAAGGAGAAGTAAAACGAAACGAACTTTGGATTACCTCAAAATTATGGAATAATCGACATAAAAAAGAAAACATTCAGGCAGCCATTGAAATTACATTAAGTGATTTACAACTTGATTACCTCGACCTTTATCTGATTCACTGGCCAATTGTACTCAGATATGATATTGACTATCCACAAAGTAGCGAACATTTGGTGAGTCTCAGTGAAATTTCGCTCACTGAAACATGGCAAGGAATGATTAATTTGCAAGAAAAAGGCTTGACAAAACACATTGGCGTATCGAATTTTAGTATCAAAAAAATCAAGCAAATTACAGAGGATACAGGTGTTTGTCCAGAAGTATTGCAACTCGAGCTTCACCCTTTTCTACAACAAAAAGAAATTTTAAATTTCGCCAACGAATGCAATATCATTCTTACAGCCTTTTGTCCACTCGGTTCGGCCGACAGACCAGCCAGTAGAATATCGGTTGGTGAACCAAAACTCTTTGAAAATCAGACCATTCTCAATATTGCCACCGAAAAAGGCTGCTCACCAGCAC